>JANOJJ010000337.1:0-8036 GCA_031408155.1 Rubrivivax sp. | reverse complement strand
GTTTCACGTCACCGAGCGCGGCATCACGCTGGTCACGCCCGCTATGCTCGGCCAGGCAACGAACTCGAGCGCTTGATGGTTCGCATCCGGTTTTCCCATCTGCCGCCAGGCTGTCCATCCATGTCATCACAAACACGGTGTCGCGCAAGGGACCTGCATGAACAGCGCAAGGCAAACGCAGCCTGACCCCACTGAAGCGCCTGCCGCGCGCGGGCCGGGCCAGTTGACCCTGGGTCACCTCACCGCACCGGCTGGCGGCGTGGCTTCGCGCGCAGTTGCGGCACCGGTGCCGAATGCAACGTCGAGTGAAGTGCCGGCCTGGTGGCTGGAGTGGCGCGCCCGCGTCGTTCGCGACGAACGCGACCGTGGCGCCGGCGCGGCAGCGGGTCGGTCGGATCTTCGGCCCTAGGCAATGGCAATCCGCAGACCTGCGGCAGGGCCGGCATCGGGCCTGAGCAGCGCTGCGGGCGACTCATCGGCAACGGCGCGGGCCGGTCTTGCCTGCGACCCGACGTGGCCTTTGCCGGGGTATCCGCACCCGCTGGGTGCCACGCTGATGCGCGGCGGCGTGAATTTCAGTGTCTACGCACGCGGCGCGGCCTCGATGGCCTTGTTGCTCTTTCAACGCGCCGGCGATGCCGAGCCGGCCCGCGTGATCACGCTCGACCCGCGCCTGCAGCGCCACCTCCATTACTGGCACGTTCTCGTACCGGGCCTGCTTGCCGGCCAGTTGTACGGCTGGCGCGCCGACGGCCCGTATGAACCGGCCCGCGGCATGCGCTTCGACGCCAGCAAGGTGCTGCTCGACCCCTACGGGCGTGCCGTGGCTATGCCTGCAGGCTACCGCCGCGAGGCGGCAGCGGCTGTCGGCCGCAATGACGCCGAGGCCTGCAAGAGCGTGGTGACGGACGTGCGCGCCTATGACTGGCAGGGCGATCTGCCGCTGCGCCACCCGTTTGCGCAGACCGTGATCTACGAATTGCATGTCGGTGGATTCACGCGTCACCCCAGTTCCGGTTTGGTGCCCGGCCGGCGCGGGTCCTACGCCGGCCTGGTCGAGAAGATTCCCTACCTGCTCGACCTCGGCGTCACTGCGGTCGAGTTGCTACCGGTATTTCAGTTCGATGCCCAGGACGGGCCAGCCGGGCTGAGCAACTACTGGGGCTACTCGCCGATGTCGTTTTTTGCGCCGCACGCGGCCTACGGCACGACACCCGACGATCCACTGTCGGTGCTCGACGACTTCCGCGACATGGTCAGGGCCCTGCACCGCGCCGGGCTCGAAGTCATCCTCGACGTGGTCTTCAACCACACCACCGAAAACGCCGACGGCGGGCCGACACTGAGCTGGCGCGGCCTGGCCGACGGCACCTACTACATGCTGGACGGCGAAGGCCGCTATGCCAGCTATTCGGGCACCGGCAATACGCTCAACGCCAACCAGTCCATCGTGCGCCGGATGATCATCGACAGCCTGCACTACTGGGTCTCGGTCATGCACGTGGACGGCTTCCGCTTTGACCTGGCCTCGATCCTGTCGCGTGACGAGCAGGGTGACCCTTTGGCCAACCCGCCGGTGCTGTCGGACATCGAGTCCGACCCGGTGCTGGTGGGCACCAAACTGATCGCCGAGGCCTGGGACGCGGCGGGTCTGTACCAAGTGGGCACCTTCGTTGGTGAAACCTGGAAGGAATGGAATGGCCAGTTCCGCGACGACGTGCGCGCCTTTGTGCGCGGCGACTCCGGCCGGGTGGCGCAACTGGCCAACCGCCTGCGCGGCAGCCCGGACCTGTACGCGGCGCGGCCGCGCGAACCGGCGCAAAGCATCAACTTCGTGACCTGCCACGACGGCTTCACGCTCAACGACCTGGTGTCCTATGCCGGCAAGCACAACCAGGCCAACCGCGAGCACAACCGCGATGGCAGCAACGACAACCTGAGCTGGAACTGCGGCGCCGACGGCGCGACCGACGATCCGCAGGTCGAGGCCTTGCGCCTGCGTCAGATAAAGAACCTGCTCGCCATCAACATCCTGTCGCTGGGCGCGCCGATGCTGCTGATGGGCGATGAAGTGCGTCGAACGCAGCTTGGCAACAACAACGCCTATTGCCAGGACAACGAATTGAGCTGGTTCGACTGGTCGACCGTCGAGCAACACGCCGGTCTGCGCCGTTTCATCCGTGGGCTCATCGCGCTGCGGTCCGGTCGCGATTCGGTGCAGACCGACCACGACCTGATGCTGGCCGACGTGCTTCGGCATGCTCAGGTGCAGTTGCACGGCGTCAGGCTGGAGCAGCCCGACCTTTCGCACGACTCGCACAGCCTGGCCATCACGGCCATGAACCTCGGCGGCGATGTCTTGATGTACTTCGCGCTCAACGCCTACTGGCAAGCGCTCGAGTTCGAACTGCCTCTGCTGCCCGACTGGGCAGGCGCAGCGGGCACGGGCTGGCGCCGGGTCCTCGACACCTCGCAGGCTGCCCCGCTGGACTTGGTCCTGCCGTGGGATGCCCAGCGGATTGCGGGTCTGGTGCATTCGGTGGCGCCGCGTTCGGTCGTGATGCTGCTGGCCGGCAAGGATCTCGCGCACTTGATGGGCCGCGCTGCGCCCAACCCGCCTCTCGCGGCGGTCAAGGAAAGTGGCAGAGCCGCGTTTCCTCGCCAGCCCAGTGCCTGACATCCGGGTGCAGGCCTCGGACTCACACGGGCGGCCAGCCGCTGCCGCTCGAGTCCCGGTCTCAGTCCCGGTCGGCTAGCGGCCATTCGAAGCGCAAGTGGCTCGACGCTTGCTCGAGAAGAAACTTCTGTCCAGCTGTCGATCGGTCGATCACACAACCGTCGTAGCCCTGAAGCCGCCGAGTTTTCGAGGTGTCTTCAGACTGCCCCAACCCTGCTCGAACGAGGAGACCAGATCATGACCGAACCCACCGTCAAGCCGATCCCCGAAGGCATGCACTCGCTCACCCCGCACCTGGTCTGTGACGGGGCCGCGGCGGCGATCGAGTTCTACAAACTGGCGTTCGACGCGGTCGAAATGTTCCGCCTGCCAGGGCGCGACGGCAAACTGGCTCACGCTGCGGTTCGCATCGGCGACTCGATGTTGATGCTGGTCGACGAGTTCCCCGAGATGGGCACACGCGGACCGAAAGGTCTGGGCGGCTCGGCGGTCACGATCCACCTCAGCGTCAAGGACGCCGCTGCCACGGTGCGCCAGGCCGAGGCCGCCGGCGCGAAAGTCAGGATGCCGGTCACCGACATGTTCTGGGGCGCCCTCTACGGTGTGCTGGAGGACCCTTTCGGTCACTCATGGTCGGTGGCCACGCAGGTTCGCGACCTGAGCCCGCAGCAAATCGAGGCCGCCATGCATGCCCAGTTCGGCGTCCACGAACACGGAGCATGCCCATGAACCCGAAGCAAAAGATCACTCCTTTCCTGTGGTTCGACAACAACGCCGAGGAGGCGATGAACCACTATGTTTCGATCTTCAAGAATTCACGGGTGGTGCATGTGCAGCGCAATGGCCCGGCTGGGCCCGGCCCGCAAGGATCGATGCTGGTGGGCAGCATCGAGATCGATGGGCAGCAATTCCACGCCCTCAACGGCGGCCCGGCGTTCAAGTTCACCGAGGCCATCTCTTTCGTCGTCACTTGCGAATCGCAGCAGGAAGTCGACGACCTGTGGGACAAGCTCTGTGCGGGCGGTTCGCCCAGCCAGTGCGGCTGGCTGAAAGACAAGTTCGGACTGTCGTGGCAGATCGTGCCGCGCGAGTTCTTCGACATGGCGGCGGACCCGGACCCCGCAAAGTCAGGGCGCGTCATGGCCGCGATGATGCAGATGGGCAAGTTCGATATCGCCAGGCTGCGGCAGGCGTTTGAGGCGCAATAGCGGCAATGGCGGCAATGGCGGCAATGGCGACAGTCGTGCCGAAACCGGTCACGACAAGGTGGCCCGCGCACGCCCGAGCAGCAATTCGCGTTCGCGCTCGTTGTTGGTCAGCGCCGCCGAGCGCTCGAACTCCGGCCGGGCCTCGGTCAAGCGCCCGAGCTTGACCAGCAAGTCGCCGCGCACGGCGCCCAGCAGGTGATAGCGCGCCAACACCTTGTCGGCAGCCAACGCGTCGACCAGCGGTAGAGCGGCCGCCGGCCCGAAGGCCATGCCGACCGCCACGGCGCGATTGAGTTCGACCACTGGCGACGGCTGTCGTTGCACCAGCGCGTCGTACAGAGCAACGATCTGCACCCAGTCGGTTTGTGCTGCCGTTCGTGCCCGTGCATGGCAAGCCGCGATGGCCGCCTGCAGTTCATACGGCCCGCGCTCGCCACCGAGCTCGCTGGCCCGATCGAGCGCAGCCAGGCCGCGGCCGATCAGCAGGTGGTCCCAGCGGCTGCGGTCCTGCTCGAGCAGCAGGATCGGCCGCCCGGCGGCATCGACCCGCGCTCGCGTGCGCGAGGCCTGGATCTCCATCAACGCAACCAGGCCATGGGCTTCGGCTTGGCGCGACGCCAGTTGCGCAAGCACGCGCCCGAGCCGCAGTGCCTCGTCGCACAACGCCGGCCGCATCAGATCGTCTCCAGCGGTGGCCGAGTAACCTTCATTGAAGATCACGGAGGTCACTTCGAGCACCGACGCAAGTCGCGCCGCCAGTGCGTCGCCGCGCGGTACTTCAAACCGCACCCGCGCAGCAGTGAGCGAGCGTTTGGCGCGAACGATGCGCTGCGCGATGGTGGGTTCGGCAACCAGGAAGGCGCGCGCGATCTCGGTCGTGGTCAGGCCTCCGAGCAACCTGAGCGTCAACGCGACCTGGGCCTCCTTCGACAAGACCGGATGGCAGGCCGTGAACACCAGGCGCAGCAGGTCGTCGCCGATGTCGTCGGCCTCGTCCAGCGAGTCGCTGAAGTCAGGCACCACATGGTCACCGCGGGCGTCGGCATCGGCGCCCAGTTCCTGCTGCTTGCGCAGGTGCAGCGCCTGCTGCCGCAGCCGGTCGAGCGCGCGGTTCCTGGCCGTGGCCATCAGCCAGGCCCCCGGGTTGTCGGGCAGGCCATCCGCCGGCCAATGCTCGAGCGCGGCCACCAGGGCATCCTGGGCCAGCTCTTCGGCCAGGCCGACATCGCGCACCATGCGCGCGACCGCGCCGATGATCCTGGCCGACTCGATGCGCCAGACCGCCTCGACGGTGCGGTGCAGGTCACGGGCCATGCCGGGGCCGAGATGAGCAGACCGCGGCGCGGCTCATCCCTTGTTCGCGTCGACCTGGGCGCGTAGCCGATCTTCTTGCGCGCGCAGTTCGGGCGTCAGCGCCTCGCCGAAGTCGTCGGCTTCGAAGACCGGGCGGATTTCGATCTCGCAGTCTTCGGGATGGGGGTTCGGGCAGCGCCTGACCCATTCGATCGCCTCGTCCATCGAGCGCACTTGCCACAACCAAAAGCCGGCTACCAGCTCCTTGGTCTCTGTGAAGGGGCCGTCGAGCACCTCGCGCGACGCGCCGGAGAAGCGTACGCGGGCTCCTCTGGCACTGGGGTGCAAGCCCTCGCCGGCCAGCATGATGCCGGCCTTGACGATCTCTTCGTTGTAGCGGCCCATGTCGGTCAGAAGCTGTTCGCTGGGCATCACGCCAGCTTCGGAGTCCTTCGTGGCCTTGACCATCACCAGAACGCGCATGATTGATTCTCCAGCTGGATTGAACGAACTCGGGTTCATCGGACCTTGCGTGCGTCCGAGCGTGTCCCTTGCCTCTACGACGCTCGACAGGCTTGCAAATCGACAACGTGCAAACGGGCCCGGGCCCGGGCCCCGGCCCGGCGACGGTGACGGCGATGACGCAGAATGGTGCGGACTCCACAGCGCCAACGAAGCAGGAGCAACGACACCGTGCAATTCCTGTTGCTTGTCTACACCGATGAAGAACTGCTCGGCAAGCTGGCCGCACACGAGTTCGACACCGAAATGCGGCAGTGTCTTGCGCACGCCGACCAGATGCAAGGGTGCGGCACCTTGTTGAGCTTCCAGCAGCTCGAGAACGCGACGAGCGCGAAGTCTGTACGCCGGCGTGGTGGCCAAACGACCATTCTGGATGGTCCTTTCGCGGAAACCAAGGAAGTGCTCGCCGGCTTCAACCTGATCGAGGCCGAGTCGATGGAAGAGGCTGTTCGAGTGGCGCAGGAGTTCCCGTGGACGCGCTACGGCTGCATCGAAGTGCGCCCGGTGCGAGACCTGGCGGTGGTACGTGCACGCGTCGGCGCTTGAGCCACAGGGAAATCGACCGCGGCCGGCATGGCGCAGGTCCGCTGCGCTGGCGCCGCGCGTCAGGTCGAGGCACATCGTGTCGACCTGCACCGCCGCGGTCTGCAGCAGCAGCCGAGCCAGGTCGCCGTCGGCCAGCGTTGCCGCCTTCGAAGCCGCGCTGTCGATGTCGCCGGCCGAGCGCCGGCGCTGGGTGCAGCTTGCGTTCGAGCACAGCGCGGCCTTGCCAGCCAGGCAGCCCAAGGCAACCAAGGCAGCGCAGGCGAAGCGATCGGCGCGCCGCGTCACTTGACGCTGCTGCCCGGGCCGGTGACCATGGGGGTGTCACCCGGCGCCGTGCCTGCATGTCTGCCCCGCGGCCAGCCAGTCAGTCCGTGCGCAGGGCCGTTGCGGCATCACCTCCAGGAGCCTGAGCATGTACAAGACGATCGTGTTGGCCTACGACGGGTCTGAATCGGGGCAGAAGGCCTTGCTCGACTGCCAGGTGATCGGGCAATGGAGCCAGGCCCGGCTGTTCCTCGTGGCGGTGATGCCCAACCCCGTGCCCCTGGTCGGCTCCGAGGGTTGGACCTACAGCGCCGAGGACGATGGCGTTGAAACCGCTCGCTACCAGGCGGTGCTCGATGCGGGGGTCGATCGGCTGCGCCAGTCCGGGCTCGAGGTGCAAGGCGAACTGGCCGTCGGCAATTCGGTCGACGAGATCGTCAGGCTGGCCAAGCGGGTGAGCGCCGAACTGATCGTCGTCGGCCACAAGCACCTCGAGAGCTGGACCGCGCGCTGGTGGCGCGGCTCGGTGTCCAGGAGCCTGATCGAATACGCGCCCTGCAGCGTGCTGGTGGCGATCACGCCTTGAGTTCGTCAGCGGCCAGCGTGCCGACGGCGTTACCTCGGCGTTACCCATTAGCCACCCCCGTCAATGGAGACAACCACACCTCTGCGGCAGTCTGCGCATTGTTTTCTCCCTGCTTGAGTGCGATTCGGACAGCCGACCAAGCGCTACGGTCAGGGCGATGGGGTGCGTGGTCGGACCCGCACCTTGATTGAAGTACCCTGCCAGCCGCCTTGCTGCAGGCGTTGCAGCAGGTCGGGCAGCATCTGTCGCAGCTTGGCCGCTGCAGGGTTGTGCGCGGCCAGCAAGGTCCAGCAATTGCCATCGACAGGCCCAGGCCGGGTGTCGGCACGCAACGAGGGTGTCAACAGCGGTGCGATGGCCTCGAAGTGGGCCCGGGCTTCATTGAGGCGGCGCAACAACTGGCCCAACGGCTCGCTGCGATCGAGCGCAGTGGCCAGCGAAAGCGTTGGCTCGACGGGCTGACGGGTCGACATGACAGGAGTCTATTGGCGATGCAGGTACTCATCACCCACGGCCGTCTGGCGCGCTCACCCGGGCATGCGGAACAAGGGCGCACGGTCGAGTTTGTCCATCGCAATGGTCAGGGGACTCGCCATCCGCACTGGCAGAAGGTGTTCGTCAAGCCGGCTCGGAGGGTCAAGCGCGGTCAGCTGATCGCCGAGGTCGGCTCGTGCGGGCGATCGACCGGCCCGCAGCTGCACGTCGAGCTGCCGGTGGAAGGCGTGCAACAGGATCCGGCGCGGTTTCTCGCCGCCGCCGCGGCGCCCGGACCACGGGCCAAAGACCTCGCCCGGCGCTGATCGTGACGCCGTCGGACGCATCCGGGCCGGTAGCCGCCGGATGCTAAACTGCTCCGCTTTGCGCGCGCGAGGGCCACCCGAGCGGTCACCTTGCTCACCCAGTCGTCGACGTCAAGGTAGGGCTGCGTCCCGCCGTAGGG
>JANOJJ010000336.1:0-7699 GCA_031408155.1 Rubrivivax sp. | reverse complement strand
CGCCTACGCCGAAGAGGTGCGGCGCTTTTGCCGAAGGCCGATTGCCGAACTGGTTGACAGCCGGGAGTTGCAGGTCGTGACTGGCATCGTCGGCGATGTACGCCTGGTCAGCGGCCGCAGCGGCCGGGTCCTGATCTTCAGGCTCGACGATGGCAGCGAATCGATCGAGGCGGTAGCCAACGACGAGACCCTGGGCGCGCAGCGCGAGCTGCTGAAGGAAGACGAGTTCGTCGTCGTGCAAGGCAAGCTGCAGCCCGACCGCTTTGCCGGCGGCCTGCGCCTGAACGTGCAGCAGGTGTGGGACCTGGCCACTGCGCGTGCACGCCTGGGCCGCTGGCTCGCGGTCGACGTGGGCGGCCAGCTGCCGCCGGTGGCCGACCTGGTGCGGGCATGGCCGGCCCGGCGCGTCGACAGCGAGCAGGGTGAACTGACGCAGGGCCTGGCTGTGCGCCTGCGGCTCAAGCGGGCGCGGGCCGCCGCCGAGATCGATCTCGGTGATGACGGCCGTATCTGGCCGAGCGACGAGGCGCTGACACGCTGGCGCGCCGTGGCGCAGGGCGGGCAGGCGGTGGTGATGTACGAGTAGCGCGCCGCCGCGCGGTCTGCGCTCGGCATCGACGTTTCCCTCAATCGACGCCAGCCACCCACCGGATACAGTGAAGCATGTACGAGACTCCGCTGACGGGGCTGGTGTTGAGCGGCGGTGGCGCGCGGGCGGCTTACCAGGTGGGTGTGTTGCGCGCCATCGCGCGGCTGCGACGCGACAAGCTCGGGCCGCGCGCACGGCTGCGCAGCCCGTTCGGCATCATCGTCGGCACCTCGGCCGGCGCCATCAACGCCGCAGCGCTGGCCTGCCATGCCGACCGCTTCGACCTCTCGATCGAGGTCTTGTCGCGCGTCTGGCAGGACTTCAAGGCCGAGCAGGTGTACCGCGCCGATTCGCTGGGCGTGATCCGCAGCGGCGCGCAGTGGCTGACCATGCTGTCGCTGGGCTGGGTGATCGCGCGCTGGCGCAAGGCAAGGCCGCGGTCGCTGCTCGACAACGCACCGCTGGCGCAACTGCTGCGCCGCATGGTGCCGCTGGACCGGCTGACGATGATGTTCGAACAGCGCCAGCTGCACGCGCTGGCGGTCACCGCGTCGAGCTACACCTCGGGCGAGCACGTCACCTTCTACGCCACCGGCGCACCGGTCGAGCCTTGGTCGCGCTCGCAGCGAGTGTCGATCCAGGCGCCCATCACGCACCAGCATCTGCTGGCCTCGTCGGCCATTCCCTTCGTCTTTCCGGCCGCGCAGATCCGCCAGGGCGCTGAGGCGGCCTGGTACGGCGACGGCTCGATGCGCCAGACGGCGCCGCTGTCACCGGCCATACACCTGGGTGCGCAGCGTCTGCTGATCATCGGCGCCGGCCGCATGCACGAGCCGTCGGGCCGCCGGCCGTCGACCGTCGGCTACCCGAGCCTGGCGCAGATCGCCGGCCATGCGATGGCCAACATCTTCCTCGACGCGCTGGCGGTCGATATCGAGCGCATGCAGCGCATCAACCGCACGCTCGCCCTGCTGCCCGACCATGTGCGCCAGGACACGCCGCTGCGGCCGGTGGAGTCGCTGGTGATCGCGCCCAGCCAGCGCCTGGACGATGTGGCCTCGCGCCACCTCAACAGCCTGCCTGGCGCGGTGCGCGCGCTGCTGCGCGGCGTGGGCGTGGGCGGCAAAGGCAGCGAGGCCGGCGGCGGGTCGGCGCTGGCAAGCTACCTGCTGTTCGAGGCACCGTACACACGCGAACTGATTGCCCTGGGCGAGGCCGACGTGCTGGCACGGCAGGACGAGGTGAACCAGTTCTTCGCCTGGGACCGCCCCGATTCGGCGGCCCGCCGGGCGCAGCGTGTGCTGCCGATCGCCGGCGGGCTGGACCTGGAGCTGCCCTGAATCAGGCCCTGCAGTCCGGCCGCGGGGACCGAGACCGGACCGAACCGAGACAACCCTCACGGGGTCTTGACGTCGGCGGCCTTGCGGCTGCCCTTTCGATCGGCCTTGGCAGCCGGCTTGGCGGCGTCACCAGCGCTGGCCAGGTAGGCCTTGCCGGCCACCGTCATCCCGGCCTGCGAGAAGCGTGACGCGTTGCCCGGACCGACGCCGCCAACGCGATCGACGAAATCGGTCCAGTCCTTGAACGCCGAAGCCTTGCGCGCGAGCAGGATCTTGCCCGACAGGCCGGGCCCGATGCCCTTGACCGATTCGAGCTCGGCCTGGTTAGCCTGGTTGGCGTCGACCGCCGCGAACACGTTGAGGGCGAGGCAAGCGAGCACGGTGGCGATGAGTTGGCGAAACATGATGTGATCTCCTATGGAACGTGGTTAAGGGTGTCGCCCGAGGTGCCTGGCCTGCAGTTCGGCTTTGGCTTCGGGCTGGGATCCATTGTTCGAATGCAAGGCGGCGCTGTCATTCCCGCTGCGGTGGTCCCGCAGGCGGGGGCCCACCGCCGAGGGAGAGCGCTTGCAGCGGCGCGCGGGTGCGTGCCAGCACGACGTTCATCGACGGCCAGCCGCAGGTCTGCGGCAGCGGTGCAACGTGGGCCCGACAGTGCCCCTGCGCCGGGTCGGTCGGGCCCAGGTCCCGGCGGCAGCGCTGCGCCCACTGCGGCCGCGCTGCAGTCGGGGCAGATCAACGGGTCTCGCTCCAATGGGGGGAGCATTTCGGCGGCCAAGCGTCAGCACAGGGCCCAGCCGTTGTCCCGCCATTCGACGCTGCCACCGGCAAAGAGGCAGGTCATCGGCTAGCATGGACGCAGAGGCCGGGTTGCACGAGCGAACGACCAGAGGCCGGGGTCCGTTGGCGCAGATAATGCTCGACATCCTTGCCTGCCTCGCGCGCTGACCCCGCCCATGTCCGCACAGCCCGTCCTTGCTCCTGACGTCATCACGCTGCACGACCGCCTGCTGGCCTGGACCGGCTGGCCACAGGCCGAGCCGGAGCCGTCATCGGCTCCCTTGTGGCTGTGGGTGCAGGTCAACCATCGGTGCAACAGCCTGCTCTGGGCCGAAGAAGACCTGGCGCGTCGACAGACCGTGGCCGACGGCGAGATCGCAGCCAACAAGCGCGCCATCGACCGCTTCAACCAGGCGCGCAACGATGCCACCGAGCGCATCGACGAGTTGCTGCTGGTTGCGCTGAAACTGGTCGACGAGACGTCGGCCCGATCAGACGCGCCACCGTCCAGCGTCCCGCCCGGCGCCCGACTCAACAGCGAGACCGTGGGCAGCATGATCGACCGGATGTCGATCCTGTCGCTCAAGCTCAGGGCCATGCGTGAGCAGACGACGCGCAGCGACGTCGACGACGCGCACCGTGAGACGGGCCGTGTCAAGCTCGAACGCCTGCAACTGCAGCGCCTGGACCTCGGCGGTTGCCTCGACACGCTGATGGCCGATGCGATGGCCGGTCGCGCCTATTTCAAGGTCTACCGCCAGTTCAAGATGTACAACGACCCGCGTTTGAATCCGGCCCTGGTGGCGGAACAGCAGCGCGCCCCGGCGTGAGGATCCTGATCGTCAAGACCACGTCGATGGGCGACGTGGTGCACGCCCTGCCGGCGCTGACCGACATGCGTCGTGCGTTGCCCGCTCTGGAGGTGGACTGGCTGGTCGAGCAGCCCTTTGCCGCAATTCCGGCGCTGCACCCGGGCGTCAACCGCGTGTTGCCGCTGTCCTGGCGCAAGTGGCGACGGCGACTGCGGCGCCGCGCGACCTGGGCCGCGATGGGTCAGTTGCGTGCGCAGCTCAGGCAGCAGCCCTACGACCTGATCCTGGACCTGCAGGGCCTGCTCAAGAGCGCCTTGTGGGCGCGCCAGGCCATCGGTCCGCTGGCCGGCTACGATCGCGCCAGCGTGCGTGAACCCCTGGCCACCTGGCTGTACCAGCGCAAGGCCCGCGTCGATCGCGACCTGCATGCGGTCGAACGCTGCCGGCGGCTGGCCGCTGTGCACCTGGGTTATGCCGTGCCGTCGGGAGCGCCGGATTTCGGCCTCGTCGCACCGCCGCCGACCTGGGGCGCGCCGAGTCGCTACGCGGTGTTGATCCCGAATGCCAGCCGACCCGAGAAACTCTGGCCCGAGGCACGCTGGGTGAGCGTCGGCAAGCGCCTGCACGACCGGGGTTGGAAGCCGGTGGTGTTGTGGGGCAGCAATGCCGAGCAGACCTTGGCCGAACGCATTGCCGCCGGCTGCGACGGCGAGGTACCGCCTTTCCTGCGCGTGCACGACATGGCCGCGGTGCTGGCCGGGGCGCAGACCATCGTCGGGCTGGACACCGGTTTCACCCATTTGGGCGCGGCGCTGGGGCGGCCCACGATCGGCATCTACTGCGATCACGACCCGGGTCTGGCCGGCGTCACCGGTGCGGGCTCGGTGTTCAGCCTGGGTGGCAAGGGGCAGGTGCCCAAGCTGGCCGAGGTGCTGGCACTGCTGGATCGGCAGCACGGGCCGGCTCCGCTGCCGCGGTGATCCGGCGGGCGGACTCAAGGGCCCTACTGCTCTTCGATCCGCCGTGGCGGATAGGTGTCCCAACCGAGGCAGCCAGGGCATTGCCAGAACCAGTGCTGGGCCTCGAAGCCGCAGGCCGCGCAGCGGTAGCGCTGCAACGGCTTGGCGGCGACGGCGACGGCGTGGCGCAGGGCCTGCAGTGCCTCGACATCAAGCGTGTCGGCGCTGCCGGCGAGCAGGTCGAGCGCCGCCGACAGCGTGGGTTGATGGCGCATCTGCTCGAGCAGACGCCGGCGTGCCGGGGCGGGCTTGCCAGGTTCGAGCCGACCGAGCGCGCGCAGCACGTCGATGCCGGGCTGCTGGCGGGCGGATTCGAGCAAGGCCTCGTGCGCCGCTGGCCCGCGGCCGCAGGCCAGTGCAGCGTCGGCATAGTCGGCGGCCACCAGGGCAAAGGCGCCCGGCTGGCAGCGGCGCAGTTCATCCCAGGCGGCCAGGGCTTCGGCCTTGCGGTCCTGGCGTGCCAGCCTGCGGCCAGTCAACACCAGCGGCCGAGTGGCGGTGGATTTGGCCTGGCGCGCGCGGCGCAGCGCCACATCGGCTTGGTCGGCATCACCGCGGTCGTCGGCCGCCTCGGCCAGTTCGCACCAGTAATGCGCCACCCGTGCGGCCAGCGACTCGCCGCCCGCGGCCTCGATGCGCGCGGCCACCTCGATGGCATGCGCCCAGTCGCGAGAGCGCTCGTGCAGCATCAGCAGTGCGAGCTGCGATTCGGCCTGGTAGGTGGTGCCGTCAAGCGCACGGAAGGCCTGCTCGGCACGGTCGAACAAACCGGCCTTGAGGAAGTCCTGCGCCAATGCGTGTTGTGCACGGTGGCGCTCGGTCGCAGCCAGGTCGGCACGCTGCAGCAGGTGCTGGTGCACACGCACGGCGCGCTCGAACTCGCCGCGGCGTCGGAACAGGTTGCCCAGGGCGAAGTGCAGGTCGGTGGTGTCGGGGTCGTTCTGCACCGCCTCGATGAAGGCGTCAATCGCCTTGTCCTGCTGTTCGTTGAGCAGCAGGTTCAAGCCCTTGAAGTACGCCCGCGGCGCGTCGCGGCTGTCGCGGCGGAACTGGCGCAGGTCGAGCCGAGAGGCCAGCCAACCCAGTGCAAAAGCCACCGGCAGCCCGATGAGCAGCCATTGCAGGTCGAAGTCCATCCGATGGCTCGCGGCGCTACAGACCCTCACGCGGAGGGTGTTCGGGGCTGTAGTCGGAGGGCGCGTGCAGGGTCGCCGTGGCGCCGGCAGCGGCTGCTACCGGGACCGGATCGACCGCTACTCGCCGGCCCTGGCGCCGGTGTCGCCACCAGGCGGGCACCATGGCCAGCACCCCTAGCGCACAACCGGCACCGAAGGCCACCAGCACCACGATCACCAACGGCGCATTCCAGCGCACGCCGAAGAACCAGTGGACCGTGACCGAGTGCAGGTTGTTCAGCGCAAAGGCGAACAGCGTGAAGAAGAGGAAGGCCCGTAGCAGCCACACAAGGATGCGCATGCGCAATCGATTGTAGGGTGGTGCCGATGAAAAGGCCCCGCGTCGGCGAGGTCGGAATCGGCAGCTTGCGACAGCTCGCCGGGCGGCTCGGGCAGGCCGGCTCAGCCGTGCATCCGGTCGCGCCGAATGGCGTCGTCCAGATCGTCGTCAAGCGGGCTGTCCACGGCTTCACGCAAGGCCTTGCCCGGCTTGAAGTGGGGGACCAGTTTTTCCGGGATCAGCACCTGGGCGCCGCTGCGCGGGTTGCGCCCCTGGCGCGGCGGCCGGCGGTTGATCGAAAAGCTGCCGAAGCCACGAATCTCGATGCGGTAGCCGCGCGCCAGGGCGTCGGACATCGCGTCGAGCATGGTCTTGACGGCAAATTCGGTGTCGCGCTGGGTCAGCTGCGAGAAGCGTTCGGCGAGTCGGGTGACCAGGTCAGAGCGCGTCATGTGCAAGTGGCAGGCGTTACGCGTGGCAGGATGTCGACCGGGCGCCGGCACCTTGGCCGGGGTCCGCCGATGCCGGGGCCCGTGGGCCCCGCATCGTCGATCAGGCGAGTGCGGTCACTCGTTGCCCTTGTCGAGCTTGGCGCGCAGCAGGGCACCCAGGCTGGTGGTGCCGGCGTTTTCGCGCTCGTTGCTTTGCGTCAGCTTGTGCATGGCCTGCTGCTCGTCGGCGTTGTCCTTGGCCTTGATGGACAACTGGATCGAGCGCATCTTGCGGTCGACGTTGATGACCATCACCGAGACATCTTCGCCTTCCTTGTGCACGTTGCGCGCGTCTTCGACGCGGTCCCGGCTGATTTCAGATGCACGCAGGTAACCGGTCACGTCGTCGTTGAGCTGGATCTCGGCGCCGCGCGGGTCGACTGACTTGACCTTGCCGTTGATGACCGCACCACGGTCGTTGAGCGTGGTGAAGCTGGTGAACGGATCGATGTCGAGCTGCTTGATGCCCAGCGAGATGCGCTCGCGCTCGACATCCACCGCCAGCACGATGGCCTCGACGTCCTGGCCCTTCTTGTAGTTGCGCACCGCCGTCTCGCCCGGCTCGTGCCAGGACAGGTCCGACAGGTGCACCAGCCCGTCGATGCCGGCCGACAGACCGACGAAGACGCCGAAGTCGGTGATCGACTTGACGGGGCCCTTGACCCTGTCGCCGCGCTTGACGTTGGAGCTGAACTCTTCCCACGGGTTCGCCTTGCACTGCTTCATGCCCAGGCTGATGCGGCGCTTGTCCTCGTCGATCTCGAGCACCATGACCTCGACCTCGTCGCCCAGCGACACCACCTTGGCGGGCGCGACGTTCTTGTTGGTCCAGTCCATCTCCGAGACGTGCACCAGGCCTTCGATGCCGGGTTCGATCTCGACGAAAGCACCGTAGTCGGCGATGTTGGTGACCTTGCCGAACAGGCGCGTTCCGGTCGGGTAGCGGCGCGACACACCGTGCCACGGGTCGTCACCCAACTGCTTGATGCCCAGGCTGACGCGGTTCTTCTCGGCGTCGAACTTCAGCACCTTGGCTTGCAGCTCCTGGCCGACCTGAACCACCTCGCTCGGGTGGCGCACGCGGCGCCAGGCCATGTCGGTGATGTGCAGCAGGCCGTCGATGCCACCCAGGTCGACAAACGCACCGTACTCGGTGATGTTCTTGACCACGCCATTGACGATGGCGCCTTCGGTCAGCGTCTCGAGCAGCTTG
>JANOJJ010000332.1:0-1627 GCA_031408155.1 Rubrivivax sp. | reverse complement strand
GCCAGGCCTGAACGTCGCCGACCATGCCCGAGGTCGAGCCCCAGGTGTACGTGCCCGTCCCGCCGACCGCTTTCGCGAGCCGCTGATGCGCGAGTCGGGCCTGAGGGTCGACCTCGACGCCAGGGTGGCCGACCTGCCGGTGGGCGAACGCCAGCGGCTCGAGATCCTCAAGACCCTGTACCGCGGCGCGCACATCGTGATCCTGGACGAGCCGACCGCGGTGCTGACTCCGGCCGAGACCGAGGCCCTGTTCGACACCCTGCGCGGCCTGCGAGCGCGCGGCAGCACCCTTCTGCTGATCACGCACAAGCTCAGGGAGATCATGGCGTTGTGCGATGCCGTGACCGTGATGCGTGCGGGTGCCGTGGTGCTGGACTGCAGCATCGCCGGCACCAGCCTCGACGGCCTGGCCGAGGCCATGGTCGGCCGCCGCGTGCAGCTCGGCCGCGCGAGCGGCGCTGCGCCGCATGCGCCGGGTGCCGTGCTGTTGCAGGCCGCGGACTTGATCTGGCGCGATGCGATGGCGGTGCCGCGACTGGACGGGGTGTCGATCACCTTGCGCGCCGGCGAGATCGTCGGCATCGCCGGAGTCTCGGGCAACGGCCAGAGCGAGCTGCTCGACGTGCTGTCGGGCCTGCAGGCGCCCCAGGCCGGCACGCTGCGCGTGGGACCGCTCAGCTTCGACCCGGCGCACTGGATCGACCCCGGCCGGGCGCGCGCGTTGCGCGTTGCGCATGTGCCCGAAGACCGCCAGGCGCGTGGCCTGGTGCTGCCGTTCCCGGCCTGGGAATCGGCCGTGCTGGGCTACCAGACCCGCCCGCGCTACAGCCGGCGCGGCTGGATGGAGCAGCGCACGATGCACGACGACTGTGCCGCCATGATGGACCGCTACGACGTGCGGCCGCGATACCCACAGCTGCGCTCGTCCAGGTTCAGCGGCGGCAACCAGCAGAAGCTGGTGCTGGCGCGCGAGGCCCTGCCCGAGCCGACGGTGCTGCTGGTGGGCCAGCCCACGCGCGGCGTGGACATCGGCGCCATCGAGTTCATCCACGGCCGCCTGCGCGCGCTGCGCGATGCCGGTGGCGCGGTGCTGCTGGTGTCGAGCGAGCTCGACGAGATCCTGGCCCCTGTCCGACCGTGTGCTCGTCATGAACGCCGGGCGCATCGCGGGCGAGCTGCCGATCAGGCAATGCAGCGAAGCGGCCCTGGGGCGGCTGATGGCAGGCGCGACGGCAGACTGACATGACGCAAGCGGTCGAACTTCCGCGCTGGATGGACCTGGTCCTGCTGCCGATCATCAACCTGGGCCTGGCGCTGATCGTCAGTGCCCTCGTGCTCGTCATCGTCGGCCACGACCCGGCGCAGGTGCTGGGCCTGCTCGTCAAGGGCGCGTTCGGCAGCCGGGCGGGCTTGAGCTACACGCTGTACGACGCCACCACCTTCGTCTTCACCGGGCTGGCGGTGGCGGTGGCCTTCCATGGCGGCCTGTTCAACATCGGCGGCGAAGGCCAGGCCATGATCGGCGGGCTGGGCGCCGCGCTGGCGGCGCTGGCTCTTGCGGCCCATCTTCCTGCCTGGCTGATGCTGCCGGCGATGATGCTGGCGGCGATGTTGTTCGGCCTGGCCT
>JANOJJ010000319.1:0-3007 GCA_031408155.1 Rubrivivax sp. | reverse complement strand
CTGGGACGAACTGATGGCCACGCTGAAGAAGCGCTTCGACGAGCAGAAGGAACGCCATCAAGGCGGCAGCAAGATGATCGGCACTGGCGGCACCAGCCCCTTCGGCGCCTACGGCTACAACCCGCAGGGCGTGCGCATCGGGCAGGACAAGGGCCGCAACAAGAGTGCGGTCAAGGTCTGGGACCAGCGCGCCTACAAGGACTACGACGACACGAAGGAACTCGGCACGCGCAACATCAAGGTCGCGCTGCGCCGGCTGCGCCGCTTCGCGCGCGAAGGCTCAGAGCTCGAGCTCGACATCGACGACACCATCCACTGCACGGCAGCCAACGCGGGGATGCTCGACATCAAGATGGTGCCCGAGCGCCACAACAAGGTGAAGGTGCTGCTGTTGATGGACGTGGGCGGCACGATGGACGAGCACATCCACCGCGTCGAGGAGCTCTTCAGCGCGGCGAAGAACGAGTTCAAGCACCTGGAGTTCTATTACTTCCACAACTGCGTCTACGACTTCATGTGGAAGAACAACCGGCGCCGCTTCAGCGAGAAGTTCCCGACCTGGGACGTGATCCGCAAGTACAACAAGGACTACAAGCTGATCTTCGTCGGCGACGCGACGATGAGCCCGTACGAGATCCTGCAGCCCGGTGGCAGCGTCGAATACAACAACGAGGAACCGGGCGCCGAATGGTTGCAGCGGCTGACGCACGCGTTCCCCAAGTTCGCCTGGATCAATCCTGAGCCGCAAGGCGTGTGGCAGTATCGGCAGAGCATCTCGATCGTGCAGCAGCTGATGAACCAGCGCATGTTCCCGCTCACGCTGGCCGGCCTCGAAGGTGCGATGCGGCTGCTGAGCAAATGAAAGACCGGGCGCCCTGCGCGCCCGCCGCAAGGGCACCGTGCAGACTGGGCGGCGCGCTGGTGATGCTGCTGGCGCTGGGCCTGGGCGGCTGCGCCGCGCTGGGGCTCGAGCCGCTGACGGCCGCAGCACCTGCCGCGGCGGCCAGCGAGCCCGACGGCACCCCGGTCGTCAAGGTCGAGATCGAGGCGCCGTCTGACCTGAAGACCCTGCTCGACCGCCACCTCGACCTGTCGCGGCTGGCCCGTCTGGCGCGCGGCGATGCCGTCACCGACACCGAACTCGCCCGTCTGATCGACGCCGCTCCGGCGCAGGTGCGCGAACTGCTGCAGACCGAAGGTCACTTCAAGCCCGAGTTGACCGTGCAGCGGCTGCCGGCCGCAGGCCCCGGCCAGCCCGAGACCGTGCGCCTGCGTGTGACGCCGGGCCCGCGCTCGCGCGTGGCGCGCGTCACGATCGAGGCCGAAGGCGCGCTCGAACTTGCGCGCCTGGCGGGCGACAGCCGTGCCCGCACGACGCTGGCCGACCTGCGAGACAGCTGGGCGCTGGCCGCCGGAAGCGTGTTCCGCAACGCCGACTGGAGCAACGCCAAGGCGACCGCGCTGGCACGGCTGCGCAGCGCCGGTTACGCTGCCGCAGCCTGGACCGGCACCGGCGCCGAGGTCGACCGCGAGTTGGATAGCGCCCGGTTGTTCCTGGTGGTCGACAGCGGTCCGCTGTTTCGCAGTGGCGCGATCAAGGTCGAAGGGCTGGTGCAACAGGAAGAGGGCATCGTGCTGGCGCTGGCCGGCTTCGGCCTGGGAACGCCGGTCACCGAAGCACTGCTGCTCGACTATCAGGAGCGGCTGCAGAAGGTCGGCCTGTTCGAAAGCGTGACCGTCACGCTCGACCCCAACCCCGACTCCGCCGACGCCGCCGCGCTGATCGTGCGCCTGCGCGAACAGCCGGTGCAGGCCGTCACCGTGGGCCTGGGCATCAGCGCCAACACCGGGCCGCGCGCCTCGCTCGAACATGTCTACCGGCGGGTCTTCGGCCATGCCGTGTCGACGCGCAACAAGTTCGAACTCGGGCGCGTGCGTCAGGCCTGGACCGGCGAGATCAGCACCCATCCGGGCGAGCGCTTCGGCCGCTGGCTGGTCGGCGGCGCGATCGAGCGCCTGGTATCCGACGACGACGTGGTGCTGTCGCAGCGCCTGCGTGCCGGCCGCGCGCAGGAATCCCGTCGGATCGAACAACTTGCCTTCGTCGAGGTCGAACGCGGCGTGCGCAGCACCGACAGCAGCCAGATTTCGACCTTTGCGCTGTCGCTCAATCTCCACCTGGTGCTGCGTCAGCTCGACAGCGTGCTGCTGCCGACCCAGGGCTATACGCTGTCGTTGCAAGGCGGGGTTGGCCGCTCGCACGGTACGGCGTCGAACAGCGGCTTCTTCACGCGCACTTACGGCCGTCTGACCGGCTATCGGCCGCTCGGCCAGTCGTGGTATGGCCAGGCCCGGATCGAGCTCGGCCGGGTGTTCCTGCAAAGCGGCGTGGCCGCTCCTGACTCGCAACTGTTTCGCGCCGGCGGTGACGATTCGGTGCGCGGTTACCCCTACCGCAGCCTGGGACCGGAGCGCAACGGCGTGGTCGGCAGCGGCCAGATGCTGTTGACCGGCAGCGTCGAAGTGGCGCGGCCCTTCGTCGCCAGCATGCCGGCCCTGTGGGGAGCGTTGTTCGTCGACGCCGGACGCGCCGGCAACGACTTTGCTGCGCTGTCCCCGGCGATCGGCTACGGTGCCGGCGTGCGCTGGCGCAGCCCGGTCGGTCCGCTGCGGCTAGACCTGGCCTGGGGCCAGGAGATACGCAAGTTGCGCTTGCACTTCAGCGTGGGCATCGCCTTCTAGCGATGGACCGTCCGGACCTGTCCGCACCGTGCGCCGGAGCGCCGCCGCCGGCAGCGCCTGGGTTGCTGCCGGCGCCGCCGCGCGGCGGCCCGTGGCGGGCGTTCTGGCACTTGCTGCAGCCGGTGCTCGCGGTGCTGCTGCTGCTGGCCCTGGTCGGCGGCGCGCTGACCAGCGTGGGGCTGTGGCTGCTGCGCAGCCCCGACGGCACGGCGTGGCTGCTGGCGCGCTTGCCCGGGCTCGATATCAAGGGTGCTGAAGGGGCGCT
>JANOJJ010000242.1:0-5620 GCA_031408155.1 Rubrivivax sp. | reverse complement strand
GAGTTCGGACCGCTAGTGACCTCGGCCCGCTCGACGTTATACAGATCGTTGGGCGCGCCGTTCTCGACGAAGTCGCGCGAGACGCCGGCCTTCTTGATGTCGTGGATGAAGCCCATGTCGAGCATGCGGTCGGCTTCGTCGAGGACGAAGATTTCGACGTGGCTCAGGTCGAGCGTTCGCTGGCCGTGGTGGTCGAGCAGCCGGCCGGGCGTGGCCACCAGGATGTCGACGCCCTTGCGCAAGCGGTCGATCTGCGGCTGCATGCCCACGCCGCCAAACATCACCATGCTGGTCAGCGGCACGTGCTTGCCATAGGTGCGTACGCTTTCCTCGACCTGGGCGGCCAGTTCGCGGGTGGGGGTCAGGATCAGCGCGCGGATCGCCGGCCGGCCGCGCGCATCGCGCACGGGCTTGCCTTCGGTCAGCCGCTGCAGCATCGGCAGCACGAAGCCGGCGGTCTTGCCGGTGCCGGTCTGGGCGCCGGCCAGCAGATCGCCGCCCTTGAGTACCGCCGGGATGGCCTGGACCTGAATCGGCGTGGGGGTGTCGTAGCCCTGTTCGCGAACGGCGCGCAGGAGCGGCTCGGCAAGACCGAGGTCCGTGAAATTCATGTGTAGGGGCCCGCTGTGGGGCCTGGATTCGCTGCCCGCTGTCGCCCGCGAGGGGCGCACCAGTCGAGGGGCGCGTGGGAGGAGGAAGAGGCCGGGTTCGGCCGCGCCGCGGCAGACTGGGCAACGCGGTGCAGCGCGGAGTGTACGCGCTCGCGGCCCTGCTCGCTGTCACCCCGCCCCGGCGCCGGTCAGACCGGCATCCCTTGTCCGCTGTTCAGGCGCAGCCAGCCACGACCGACGCGGTAGACGGCCCAGATGCCCAGCACGGCCATGCCCAGCATCCAGGTCCCGATGCCGACGATCACCAGGGTCAGCGGCAACGACACCAGGCCGACCACCACGGCCCACGCCAAGGCGAACCAGAAGGTGCGGATCTGCCAACTGAAGTGCGACTCGAGCCAGCTGCCGCGCGCCCGGTCGCGGTACACGTAGTTCAGGATCACCGCGATGATCGACGGCCAACCGAACAGGAACGAGCCGAGCAGGCTGGCCGCGCCGAAGGCGCCGATTGCCAGGCCCAGCGCGTGCAGCGCGTAGACGATGTGGGTGATGCGTTGCAGGGAAGCGTCATGGGTGGTGATCACGGTGCCGTTCATCGGTCCTCCGAAGGCTGTTCTCGAGCTCTCGCGATGTTGCCCCGAGGGTGGCGGATTTCAAGCGTTGGTGCGATGAAATGCAGCAGCGGCAGCCCACAATGTCGGTCCGCCCGACCACCGCACGAGGAGTCCCCGATGCCTGCACCGATGTCCGCTGCCGAAAAAGCCCGTTTCGACCGCCCGCCGCAGAGGTTGCTGGACAAGCTGCGCCCCTACCAGCCGCGGCTGCACAAGGGCGTCAAGCCTGAACATGCGCGCGTGTTTGCCTCGGTCGCGGCCAGCCTCAAGCTGGCGCTGCTGCTGCGGGCCACCAACGAGGCCTCGCTGCCCTACATGGGCGTGCCCGGCTACAGCGCCAAGCCGATCGACTGCAAGCCCAAGACCTGCGACCGCAACGTCGCCATCGGCCAGCAGCCGGTCGACTGCGCCGGCCTGGTGGCCGACCCCACCATCGTCGGCCGCCAGGCCTACGGCAGCGACAAGCTGAAAGAGGCGATCGAGACCTGGCAGGGTTTCGAGCTGTCGATGCACAGGCGGTCGATGGGCAACGGCGTCACGCTGTACGAGCGCGCCGACCACAAGGGCTTCTACGCGGTCGATATCGCGCCGCCCGGCACGCTGCACCGGCACCACGGTTGCCTGCTGGTCAGCGACCACGCGCCACCGAGTGACTTCGACCCGCGCAAATCGCACATCCGGACCTGGATCGGCCGCCACATGAGCTATGTGCACGGCGACTATGACCTGTACGGCGTGCTCGACGGCAATGCCGCCGCCGAGGCCGGTGACGACAAGCTGCAGCAGGTCGACGTGAGGAACCAGCCACTGCTCGGGCAGAAGCACTTCGTCACCGCCTTGTCGCAGAAGGCCGCGCAGGCGCTCAATGCGGGGCTCGGGACCGAGCTCGTCAAGCATGGCGAGCAGAGCGCCTGGAAGTTCAAGCAGGAGGCCGATGACGTGTTCATCTTCTTCCCGAACGGCGAGGTGATGGTCGCACTGGCCGAGGCCTTCAAGCAGCCTGAGCGCGAGATGGCGGCCTGGTTCGAGGACCTGTACCGCTACGTATTCAAGACCGCCTACGACGGCCGCGAACGCGTGTCGGAGCGTGCCTTGCGATAATCCCGGGTTTGCGCCGCCTTGGCGCAGTCACCGCAATTGCAGGCTCCCGCCCATGGCCCAGTACGTCTTCACCATGAACCGCGTCGGCAAGATCGTGCCGCCGAAGCGGCAGATCCTGAAGGACATCTCGCTGTCGTTCTTTCCCGGCGCCAAGATCGGCGTGCTCGGCGTCAACGGCAGCGGCAAGTCCACGCTGCTCAGGATCATGGCCGGGCTGGACCAGGAGATCGAAGGTGAAGCGACGCCGATGCCGGGCCTGAAGATCGGCTACCTGCCACAGGAGCCGCATCTCGAACCCCAGCAGACCGTGCGCCACGCCGTCGAGCAGGGCATCGGTGGCGTGCTGGCGGCGAAGAAGCGGCTCGACGAGGTCTACGCCGAATACGCCGACGAGAACGCCGACTTCGACCAGCTGGCGGCCGAGCAGCATGAGCTCGAAGCCATCATCGCCGCCGCCGGCAGCGAGAACACCGACCTCCAGCTCGAGCTGGCCGCCGACGCCTTGCGCCTGCCGCCCTGGGACGCGGTGATCGACAACCTGTCGGGCGGCGAGAAGCGCCGCGTGGCGCTGTGCCGGCTGCTGCTGAGCAAGCCCGACATGCTGCTGCTGGACGAGCCGACCAACCACCTGGACGCCGAATCGGTCGAGTGGCTCGAGCATTTTCTGCAGCGCTTTCCGGGCACCGTGGTGGCCATCACCCACGACCGCTACTTCCTCGACAACGCGGCCGAGTGGATCCTCGAGCTCGACCGCGGCAGCGGCATCCCCTGGAAGGGCAACTACTCCGACTGGCTCGAGCAGAAGGAAAAGCGGCTCGAGGTCGAGCAGAAGAAGGAAGACGCGCGCATGAAGGCGATGAAGGAAGAGCTCAAGTGGGTTCGCTCCAACGCCAAGGCGCGGCAGACCAAGAGCAAGGCCCGGCTGGCGCGCTTCGAGGAGCTCAGCGACGTCGACTACCAGCGCCGCAACGAAACCAACGAGATCTTCATCCCGGTGGCCGAGCGGCTGGGCAACGAGGTGATCGAGTTCAAGGGCGTGACCAAGAGCTTCGGCGAGCGCGTGCTGATCGACAACCTGAGCTTCAAGGTGCCCCCCGGCGCCATCGTCGGCATCATCGGCCCCAATGGCGCCGGCAAGTCGACGCTGTTCCGCATGGTGCAGGGCGTCGAGCAACCCGACAGCGGCGCGGTCGTGATCGGCAAGACCGCCAGGCCCGCCTTCGTCGACCAGAGCCGCGACAGCCTGGAGGGCGGCAACACGGTGTGGCAGGACGTCTCGGGTGGTCTCGACAACATCGTCGTCGGCCAGTTCGTGATGCCCAGCCGAGCCTATCTGGGCCGCTTCAACTTCAAGGGCAACGATCAGCAGAAGCTGGTCGGCAACCTGTCCGGCGGTGAGCGCGGGCGCCTGCACCTGGCCAAGACGCTGGCCAAGGGCGGCAACGTGCTGATGCTCGACGAACCATCGAACGACCTCGACGTCGAAACCCTGCGCGCGCTGGAAGAGGCGCTGCTCGAGTTTGCCGGCTCGGCGATGGTGATCAGCCACGACCGCTGGTTCCTCGACCGCATCTGCACCCACATCCTGGCTGCCGAGGGCGACTCGCAATGGGTCTTCTACAACGGCAACTATCAGGAGTACGAGGCCGACAAGGTCCGGCGCCTGGGCGAAGAAGGCGCGCGACCCAAACGGGTGCGCTTCAAAGGCATTCACTGAGCCCGGACACCAGGGCGCGGAAGCGGCCTGGTGCCTGGCGAAGGCCGGAGGGCGATTTCACACCCGACGGCTGACGTTTGCCGGGTAGACCCTGAGGAACCTGCGGCCCGGTGCTGCGACCGAATCGGGCTACCGCTGGCGGGCCAACCCATTCGAGTCGACATGAACAGCAGCTCCAACATGCACCCCTGCGGCCTGCCGGGTTCCTTCTTTGCCGTGGCGTTGGCGCTGGGGCTCGGGCTGAGCGCCTGTGTCACGGCACCGGCAACAGCACCTGCAACAGCACCGACCGCAGCGCCAACGCCGGTGGCTGCCGCAGCAGCAGCCGCCAGCGCCGCCTCCGGCCCGGCGGCCTCGCGCCCAGGCATGCCACCGCCGGCGGCGGTGCCGCCCGGCCAACCGCAGCCCTTCGCCACCGTCATCAAGGACGCGCGCCGCATCGACGGCCTGTTCACGCTCTGGCAGAAGGACGACAGGGTCTGGTTCGAGCTCAAGCCGTCTGACCTGGACAAGCCTTTCTTCTTCGGCCCCAAGATCGCGCAAGGCATCGGTGAAATCGGCCTGTTCGGCGGCTCGATGTTCTGGGGCCCACTCGGGCGCCCGCAGATGGTGGAGTTTCGCCGCCTGCATAACCAGGTCCAGCTGCTGGCGCGCAACACGCGTTTCGATGCACCGGCTGGCACCCCCGAGGGCCGCGCGGTGCGGGCCGGTTATTCGCCCAGCCTGATCGGCAGCAGCCCGGTCGCCAGCCTGCCGCATCCGGACCGCAAGTCGATCCTGGTCGAAGCCAACCCGCTGCTGCTGACCGACCTGCTCGGCCTGGCCCTCCAACTGCAGCGCAGCTACCGTCAGAACTACGCCTTCGATCGCGCCAATTCGGCCATCACGCGGGTCCGCGGCAAGCCTGGCGAGATGATCTTCGAAGTGCAGGCGCACTACGCCTCGGCCGGCCTGGCCGTGCCGCAACCGGGCCAGCCGCCGGGTCTGGCACCGAGCCAGCCGCGCGCGCTGCCCGACCCGCGCAGCCTGTTCCTCGGCCTGCACCTGGCCTTTGCTGCCCTGCCTGAA
Source organism: Rubrivivax sp. (assembly GCA_031408155.1). Classification (GTDB taxonomy): domain Bacteria; phylum Pseudomonadota; class Gammaproteobacteria; order Burkholderiales; family Burkholderiaceae_C; genus Rubrivivax. The sequence continues at coordinate 509 of JANOJJ010000242.1, read as the reverse complement.
CAGCCGATGTCGCCGCGCCGCGCCGACCCGCGCCTGGGCCACTTCACCACCAACGTGGCGAGCTTCGCCGACGACCTGGCACGCTCGCCCCAGCAGCGCTTCGTCAACCGCTGGCGGCTCGACAAGAAGGACCCGGCGGCTGAACTGTCCGAACCGGTCAAGCCCATCACCTTCTGGCTCGACCGCACCATTCCCGTCAAGTACCGCGATGCGATTGCCAAGGGCGTGACCGGCTGGAACCCGGCGTTCGAGAAGATCGGCTTCAAGAACGCGGTGCTGGCCAGGGTGCAGCCCGACGACGCCGATTTCGACACGCTCGATATCGGCGTGGCGTCGATCCGCTGGATGACCAATGCCAGCCCGAGCTTCGGCGCCATCGGCCCGAGCCAGGTCGACCCACGCAGCGGTGAGATCCTTGACGCCGACATCGGCTTCGAGAGCCTCAGCTCGCGTGCGCATCGCACGTGGCGCTCGCAGGTGTTGACCGGCCCTGCGGCGCAGGACTGGCG
>JANOJJ010000262.1:0-4133 GCA_031408155.1 Rubrivivax sp. | reverse complement strand
GTTGGAATGCGGGCTGTCGGGTCGGGCGCAGATCGGCAAGGGGATGTGGGCGGCGCCGGATCTGATGGCGGCGATGCTGGAGCAGAAGATCGACCATCCCAAGGCGGGCGCGAACTGCGCCTGGGTGCCCTCGCCCACCGCCGCGATCCTGCATGCGCTGCATTACCACAAGATCGATGTCTTTGCGGTGCAGCGGCGGCTGACGGCGGGGGGGCGGCGGGCCTATGTCGAAACGCTGCTGGAGATGCCGCTGGCCTCCTATCGGCGCTGGACCGAGGGGCAGGTTTTGCGCGAGGTCGAGAACAACGCGCAGGGCATCCTGGGCTATGTCGTGCGCTGGATCGATCAGGGGGTCGGCTGTTCCAAGGTGCCGGACATGAACGATGTCGGGCTGATGGAGGACCGCGCGACCTGCCGGATATCGTCGCAGCACATCGCGAACTGGCTGCTGCATGGCGTGGTGACGGCAGCACAGGTCGAGGCGGCGTTGCGCAAGATGGCGGCGCTGGTCGACCGGCAGAACGCCGGCGATCCCTTGTACCGCCCGATGGCGCCGGAGTTCGATGGCGCGGCCTTTGCTGCGGCGCGCGATCTGGTGTTTTTGGGGCGGGTGCAGCCGTCGGGCTATACCGAGCCGATCCTGCATGCGCGGCGGTTGCAGGTGAAGGCGCGGAATGGCTGAGGCTGGGCTGGTGGCTGGCACCCGGGGGAGTTTCACACCCCCCCGGACCCCTCCGTGGGATATTTATGAACGGATGAAAGGGGCGAAAATTTTAGATAGGTTTTAGCCGATGTCCAACGCGATGGCGTGAATGCGCTGGTTGAGATCGCCCAGGGCGGCGTGGACGGCGCGGTGGCGGGCGATGCGCGGCAGGGCGGCCAGCGACGCGGCGCGGATGTGGATGGCGAAATGGCTTTCCCCCGAGCCATCGTCGCCGGTGTGACCGGCGTGGCGGTGGCTTTCGTTGGTGATTGTCAGCGCATTGGGCGAAAAGGCGCGTGTCAAGCGGTCTTCTATCTCATTCTCGATCGTCATTTTGCCTGCCGCCCCTTCTATCTGCCGCCAAAAGGCCTAAACTCATGGCCCCGAGTCGGAAAGACCAGTTATGACCAATCGCCCGCCCTTCGAGTTTGATATCCGTGTCTCATCCGACAAGGCCAAGCGCAAGACGACGCGGCGGGGCATGTCGGGGGCGTTCGAGACCTCGCAGAAGCGCTGTGATTATCCGGATTGCAAGGAAAAGGGCGCCTACCGGGCGCCAAAGTCGCCGGACCATCTGGACGAATTTTTCTGGTTCTGCCGGGATCACGTGCGCGAATACAATCTGAAATGGAATTTCTTTGGCGCGGCCAGCGATGAGGAGTTTCAGAAGCTGTTGGAGAAGGACCGGCTGTGGGAGCGTGAGACCAAGCCGTTCAGCCGCAAGGATGACGGGCGGGCGTGGGCGCGGCTCGGGGTCGATGATCCGATGGGTCTGCTGGGCGACAAGGGCACGCAGAGCCCGGGCAAGCCGGTGCAGCGTCAGGGTGTCGGCACTGGTGACGACCGACAGGCTGATCTGGCCGCCGTCTTGCGTGTAACACGACGCGTTGTCGAGCAGGTTGCCGACGACCTGTACCAGGCGATAGGCATCGCCTTGCACCAGCAGCACGCCGGGCGGCCGGTGCAACTCGAGGCGCTGGGCGCGTTGACTCGTCGGCAGTTGGTACGCGGCGACGCACTCGTCGATGACGCGAGCCATGTCGACCGGCCCGAGCTCGAGTTGCAGACCGCTGGTATTCACGTTCGTGCCATCGACCAGCTTGCCGACCAGGCGCGACATCTGAGCCATCTGCGTCTCGATGATGCCCTGCACGTGAGGCAACAGCACTTGGTCGGCAGTCGGGCGGCCCAGCATCGACGCCGCGATTCGAATCGGCGCCCAGGGATTGCGCAGTTCGACCGCCACCTCCGCCATGAAAGCGGTCTGCCGCTGCTGCGCTTGCTCGGCAGCCGCCTTCAGGTCGTGCGCGCTGAGCGCGGCCAGCACCAGCTTCTCGTTGGCCTCGCGCAGCAATGCATGCCGCCGCTCGGGGTCGGCCGGAGAGTCGGCCCGGTTGCCCGGCGGCGCCGGCAGCCCAGGCACATCAGCCGCTGCAGTGCCTTGGAAGGCGAAACCACCGGGGCCGCGGCGTTTGGCTTCGTACATCGCTGCGTCGGCCCGCTTGACCAGGCTGCGCTCGTCCTGGCCGTCGTCGGGATAGATGGCAATGCCGACGCTGGCCGTCACGCGCACCACGTGGCCCTCGATCGTGGCCGGCGCGCCAATGGCTGCCAACAGCTTGTCGGCAACCGCCTGGGCATCGCGTGGCGCAGCCAGTTCGGCCAGCAACACGAGGAACTCGTCGCCACCGTGGCGGCTGACCGTATCCACCTCGCGCACGGTCGCCAACATGCGGTTAGCGACCAGGCAGAGCATCTTGTCGCCGAACGCATGACCATGGAGGTCGTTCAGCCGTTTGAAGTCGTCGAGGTCAACGAACAGCAGGGCCAGCCGCGATCCATGGCGCCTGGCGCCGGCGATGGCTTGCGCCAATCGCGCGCTCAGTGCGGTGCGGTTGGGCAGTCGAGTCATCGCATCGAGCGTGGCCGACGATTGCACCTGTTCCAGTGCCATCGCGGCCGTATCGGCACTGTCCTGGCTGGCCAGCGAGGTCAACACCAGCCTTTCGTTGACCTCGACGATCTTGGCCGACTCGGTGTGCGCGAGCCGGCTCTCGGCGACCACCACGTCCTGCATCAGGCGCACCAGCACGGCTCGCATCGCCTTGACCTGCACGTCCAGGCGAGCCAATTCGCCGTCGGACCCGGGCGCCGAGGGGGGGGCTGACTTGGGTGGGGCGGTCATGGAGCCTGGTTCGATCGCAGCCGCTCAAGCAGCGCTGGCCGATTCGGCCGGCGCCACCAGGCCGTGCGGTCGCTTGCTGGAGGGCCGCCCGCCGAGCAGGCCCTCCCGGTCGGGCAGCATCTCGCCGACGTGGATGCCGTCTGCGCCGATGCTGTACACGCGCAGATCGTGCGAATGAACGCTCGCGCGTACCTTCACCACGGCCATCACGCGCAACAGCCGGCTCTCGACCTCGATGTAGCGCTGCACGACGATGGCATCGGTCAGGAATGCCGCGCCATACGGGCTGAAGCGCAGGTCGGTGTAGCGGTCCTCCAGCTCGGACGTCATCAGCACCGTCACGCCGCTGCGTGCCAGCGCCGACACCAGTTCGAGCAGCGACTCGCGGAAGTCGGTCCGGAAGGTGGGCGCCAGCGCGAGCTCGAAGCCGCTGAGCGAATCGAGCACGACGCGGCTGGCCTTGAACCGCTGCACCTCGGTCAGGATCAGCAGCACGATCTCGTCGATCGACAGGTCGGGCTGGCGGCTGTCGATCAGCCCGACCTGGCCGCGAAGGATCAGCTCGGCGAGGATCGGGTTGCGCAATCGGTTGGGATGCTGCTCGAAGGCGGCCATGACACCGGTCTCGCCGCAGCGTGCGCCTTCGGCCAGGAAGGCCGCAGCGAGCACGCTCTTGCCCGATCCCGAAGGGCCTGCCACCAGCAACGAATAGCCCCGTGGCAGGCCGCCGCCGAGCATGCCGTCCAGCCCGGGCACACCCATCAGTGCGCGCCCCGCGGGCATGGCCACCGGCGGCTGGGCGGAGCCCGTGGTCACGACGCTGGCCGGTGCAAAGACGCGGATGCCGGCGCTGTCGATGCGGAAGGTGTGCAGCCCCGGCAGCGTGGGCTGGCCGCGCATCTTCATGATCTCGATCTTGCGCACCATCGAGTTGCGTTCCACGCTCTGGCGCAACCAGATCAGCCCGTCGGCCACCGTGAACACCGGGTTGGCGTCAGTCTCGTCGAAGTATTCACCGATCAGGAAGGTCGTCGCCTGCCAGCTCGTCATCAGCATGCCCAGTTGCTGGACGAACATCTGCAGGCTGTTCTGCGGGCTGCCCCCGTTCTCGCCGGCGGCCATCACCGACCGGAACGAGTCGACGAACACCAGCCTCGGGTTGTGCACGCTGACCTCGTCGACGATGCGCCTGAGCACTCGATCGAGGTCGCCTGTCATCGCGTCCTCGGACAAGCTGACGAAACG
>JANOJJ010000249.1:0-5899 GCA_031408155.1 Rubrivivax sp. | reverse complement strand
CCGAGGCAACGGCGTGGGCCGGCGCGGCGGCGCCGGCGACCACGACAGCCGCGGCGGTCGCACCCGTTGCACCCGCTGCCGCGCCCCCGCGCCCGGCTGCCGCGGCCGCCGACGCGAGCGCCACCTCGTTGCGCGCTGACCGTGCCCTGGGCAAGGTGCAATCGACGGCGTCCGAGGCCGCCCGGGTGGTTGATCCGCTCGCGTCGCCGCTGGCGGCCCTGGCCTCGCCCGCGGACGCCGCCTGGCGCAACCGCCTGCACGTGCTGCAGCGCCGCGCCCAGGGCCGCTGGGTCGGCGCCGAGCCCATGCCACCCGACACCGGAGAGGTGGTGACCGATGCCATCGGCCGACCGCTCGGCCGGCTGCTGGTCGACGGACCACAGTTGACCTGGCAAGGCGCGGACGGCCAGGCCTGGCGCGCCATGCTGGGCGCACCGGCCGCGCCGGCGGCCAGGTCGAGCTCTCGTTGAGGCCTGTCGTCGACGGCCGTCAAGCGGCGCGCAACGCAGCCGCGGCGCCGCAGCAGCAGCCGAAGATCACATTTCGACCAGGCCCTTGAAGCCGCCCCAGAACATGCGCTTGCCGTCGAACGGCATCGACTTCGCATCCATCATCGACTTCAGCCGCGGATCGGCCATCACCTTGGCATTGACTGCGTCGCGCTGCTTGCGCGACTTGTAGACGATCCAGGCGAAGACCACGACCTCGTCGTCCTTGAGCTTCACGGCCTGCGGAAACGAGGTCAGCTTGCCGAGCTTGACATCATCGGCTACGCACTCGGTGTACTCGAGCGCGCCATGTTCGATCCACACCTTGCCGGCCTTGCGCGCCATGCGGCGGTAGGCCGCGAGGTTCTTGACAGGGACCGGGACAACGAATCCATCGACGTAGCGGGGCATTGGAAGCTCCTGGGTTCAAAGACGGGCAGGCCGGGGATCGGGCTGCCTCGAGGCACGACGAATGGCACTGGCGCAGATCGACAACCGTGGCGTCGTAGTTGAGGCCACTCGCGACGAATCGCTCCTGATTCAATCCATCGGTGTAGTTGATGGCCTTGTCGGCGAACGAGATCATGTCGTCGATGTAAAAGCGCCACTCGCGCGGTGTGAATTCAGACGTAGACGGACTCCTTCTCGATAAAGGGGCGCAGTTCACGGCGCAGCGCCTTATCGGTGACCAAGTCGACCGGACGGCCCAGGAGATCTTCGACGAAAAACTGCACCCCGAAGACGCGCTCCGACGTGGCCGGGCCGTCGAAGGACACCACAACGTCGATGTCGCTATCGACCCCCGCAGTATCACGGGCCGTTAAGCCACCTGAAGAAGCGCGCGCCAGTGCGCCCGGTATGAGTGACCGCGGCTCGCGTTGCCGGTCGGCTCACTGACCGCGGATTTCCTTCAGCAGAGCCAGCGCACGGTCGGTGCGCACGTCCTTCTCGTCGGCCATGCGCTTCGCGATGCGATCGACCTCGTCGCCGACCGCGCCCGCCACCAGCGCGATGTTGCGTGCATGCAGCGCCATGTGGCCGCGCTGGATGCCCTCGGTGGCGAGCGCGCGCAGCGCGCCCATGTTCTGCGCGAGGCCCACCGCGACCGCGATTTCGCCGAGCTCCTGCGCCGATTTCACATCGAGGATCTTCAGCGCCAGGCGCGCTAGCGGGTGCGTCTTGGTCGCGCCGCCGACCAGGCCCACCGGCATCGGCATCTCGATCGTGCCCACCAGCGCGCCGCTCGTGTCCTTCTCCCAGCGCGTCAGCGAGGTGTAGTGACCGTTGCGGCTGGCATAGGCGTGGGCGCCAGCCTCGACCGCGCGCCAGTCGTTTCCGGTGGCGACGATGACCGGGTCGACGCCGTTCATGATGCCCTTGTTGTGCGTGGCCGCGCGGTACGGGTCGATGGCCGCGAAGGTGTACGCGTCGAGGATGCCTTCGATAATCTCTTCGCCGCTGCGCTCCTTGGTTGCGAGCACTTCGGGCGTGATGCGCGCCCGCGCGCGCGCCAGCCGCAGGTCGGCCAGGTTCGACAGAATGCGCAGCCGCACCGAGCCGCCGGTGATTTTCTCGACCAGCGGCGAGACCGATTCGGCCATCGTGTTCACGGTGTTCGCGCCCATCGCGTCGCGCACGTCGACGATCAGGTGCAGCACGACCATCGCGCCGCGCGGCGTGTCGGGAAACACGTGGACCTCGATGTCGCGGCAGCCGCCGCCGAGGCCGATCAGCACCTTGTCGCGGCTGTTCGCCAGCTCGAGGATGTCGGCGCGGTGCCGCAGCAGCGTCTGGCGCGCGCCGTACGGGTCGGTGATGCCGAGCACCTGCACCTGCGCGCGCATCAGAGGCTCGCTGCTCGAGGTTTCGAAGCCACCGCATTCGCGCACCAGCTTGGCCATGAACGAAGCCGCCGCGACGACCGAGGGCTCTTCGACGACCATCGGCACCAGCACATCGCGGCCGTTGACGAGGAAGTTCACAGCGACACCCATCGGCAGCTCGAAGGTGCCGATCACGTTCTCGATCATGCCGTCGGCAAGCGCCACATTGAGCGCGCCTGGTTTCGTGAGCAGCGCGAGATCCTCCGCGGTGAGCGCAGCGGCCTTGCCGACCTGCTCGAGACGTTGGGCCGGTGTCAGCGAGCGGAAGTTCGGCAGTCTCGAATCGGTGGTCATGGAAGTCTCCTGTGTCGGATTGAAAGTGGAATCAGATGCACTCGCGCGCCAGTGTGTTGCGGGCGCGCTGGGTCCCGGGCAGATCGATCATCTTGCCGTCGACCGCCATCGCGCCCAGGCCGGCGGTCTGGTCGCACGCGGCGCAGACACGGCGTGCCGATTCGAGGTCGGCGGCCGTCGGGCTGAACGCGTCGTTCGCAGGGCCCACCACCAGGCGCATACAGCCAGGAACGTTGGGCAGGCATCGGTTATCTCGCCCGCTCGGGGTATTCGGCCGGCGGGGCGGCGCGGCCGAGGATCATGTCGGCGGCCTTCTCCGCGATCATCATGGTCGGGATCTGCGTGTTGCCCGAGGGCATGGTCGGCATGATGGAGGCATCGGCAACGCGCAGCCCCTGCAGCCCAATGACGCGCAGCTCGCTGTCGACGACGGCGGTCGGGTCGGAGGTCGGGCCCATGCGGCAGCTGCCCATCAGGTGCCAGGCAGTGCCGCCGCGATGGCGCGCGAACTCGATCAGGTCGTGGTCGGTTACGGCCGTTGCCGGCGGGTACTCGTCGCGATCCCTGTAGCGGCTCAGCGCCTGGCCGTGCAGCATCCTGCGCGTGAGCCTCAGGGCCGCGGCGACGACCTGCTTGTCGCTGTCGTCGGCCATGTAGTTCGGCTGCACCAGCGGCGCGTCGAACGGGCTCGACGAGCGCAAGCGGATCGTGCCGCTGCTCTTGGGGCGCAACTGGTAGAAGCCCAGCGTCATGCCGGGGAAGTCGTCGAGCAACCCGGCCACACCTTCCTTGTAGCTGCCGGGGCTGAAATGGAACTGCAGGTCGGCCCGCTCCAGCGAGGGGTCGGACTTCCAGAATGCGTAGGCCACCGACGGGCTGATCGACAGCACGCTGGGTTTGCCCAGGCACCACAGCGCGATCTGCCCGAGCAGCCGGACGCCGCGCGCGGTCTGGTTCAGCGTCGTCGCATTCTTCACGCGGCACACCGAACGAATCATGTGGTGGTCCTGCAGGTTCTCGCCGACGCCGGCCAGCGCGTGCCGCACCAGAATGCCGACCTTGCCGAGCACGTCGGGCGCGCCGATGCCGGAGAGCATCAGCAGCTTGGGCGTGTTCGCCGCGCCGGCCGACAGGATTACCTCGCGCCGCGCGCGCACCTCGCGGGTCGGCCCGCCTTCGCCCAGCGCGTACGCCACACCGACCGCGCGCGTGCCTTCGAGCAGCACCTGCGTCGCCTGCGCATTCGTGCGCACCGTCAGGTTGGCGCGCTTCATCGCCGGCCGCAGAAAGGTGGTGGCCGTGCTGTTGCGGCGGCCCTTGTGGATCCAGCGCTGGTAGTAGCCGGCGCCTTCCTGGCGCGCGCCGTTGTAGTCGGGGTTGTCGGGCACGCCGATCTCGCGCGCGCTGGCGATGAAGGCGTCGCACAACGGATGGCGCCAGTCGCAGTCGGCGATCGGCAAGGGCCCGTCGCTGCCGCGGTAGCGCGGGTCGAAGTTGCCGATGCGGCGTTCGCTGCGCTTGAAGTACGGCAGCACTTCCGCGTAGCTCCAGCCGGGATTGCCGCGCGCGGCCCAGCCGTCGTAGTCGTTCGACTGACCGCGCGTGCAGTTGAAGCCGTTGATCGAGCTCGACCCGCCCAGCGTCTTGCCCTGGGTCGTCGGAATGCGGCGCCCGCCGGTGCCCTCGCTCGGCTCGGTCTTGAACTGCCATGTGTACTTCGGGTCGTAGGCGAGCTTGATGAAGCCGGCCGGGATGTGGATGAAGATGTTGTTGTCGGGAGGGCCGGCTTCGAGCAGACAGACGCTGGACCGGCCATCCGCCGACAGCCGGTTCGCCAGCACGCAGCCGGCCGCTCCGGCGCCGACGACGACGAAGTCGAAGACCTCCGGGGAGCTTGTGGTCTCGTTCATGCGTTCATGCTTCGGGGATTCAGTGGAGCGTCGGCACGACGTCGATGACCGTACCGTCGCGGTATTCGACGATTGCCGCGGGACGCGTGCTCTTGTCGATTGGGGTTCGGACCTGCGACGCAGCCGCGGCGCGCGCCTGCAACTCGTCGATGCCGACGACATGAAGGCCGTGCACCTGCAGGCGCTCGCGCAGTTCGCCGCGCCGCGGATTGACGGCGATGCCCTGTTCAGTCACCAGCACGTCGATCGATTGGCCCGGCGTGGACACGGTGTTCACGCGCGCCACGACCTTGGGGTTGCCGCCGGCGACAAGGCGCGTGGTCACGATCGCGAGCTTGGCGCCGGCGGCGGTGTCGCTGTGGCCACCGGAGCCGCCGAGGATCACGCCGTTCGATCCGGTCGTCACGTTGACGTTGAAATCGAGATCGATCTCCGCCGCACCGAGAATCACGCTGTCGAGCTGGTCGACGACGGCGCCGCGGTTGTGCGGGTTCGCATACATCGAGGCCGACATCGCCTGATGCGCCGGGTTGCGGCGGTAAGAGTCGACCGCGCGCAGGTCGAAGCACTGCACGTCGAACAGCGTGCGGAACAGGCCGGCCTCGAACATGTCGACCAAGTAGCCCGTGATGCCGCCCGACGCAAAGCTGCCCTGCACCTTGTGCTCACGCATCAGCGTCGCGAGGAACGACGCGACCGCCAGCGACGTGCCACCGGCGCCGGTCTGGAACGAGAAGCCGTCGACGAGGAGCCCCGAGGCCCGGATCACATCGGCAGCCGTGTGCGCGATCTGCAGCGCCGCCGGCTCGGTGGTCATGCGGGTAGAGCCTGAAACGATGCCTTCTGCGCTGCCGATGCTGGTGAGCGAAACCACGAAGTCCACCAAGTCCTGCGTGATCGCGATCGGGCAGGCCGGATAGGGCACCAGGTGGTCGGTGAGCGCGACGACGCGGTCGGCGTACTGCGCGTCCACCATCGGATAGCCCATGGTGCCGAACGGCTCCTTGCCTTCGGTGCCGTTCATGTTGCCGCAGGCGTCGGCGCTGGACGCAGCGACGAAGGTCGCGTCGATGTGCAACTCGCCGGCCTCGATCGCGCGAGCGCGGCCACCGTGCGTGTACATGCGTGCCGGCCGCGCCAGCACCCCGCGCGAGATGGCCTCTCCCACAGGGCCTGCGATATAGGTCGCGCTGAGGCCGCCGACCACGCCACTGCGCATGTGCTCGACCAGCGGCACATGCACCGGGAAGATCGAGCTGGCCGCGACCGTGATGTCGCGCAACCCCAGCGCTGCGATTTCCGCCATCACCTGGTTCAGCACCCC
>JANOJJ010000218.1:0-2285 GCA_031408155.1 Rubrivivax sp. | reverse complement strand
GTGCCGCATCTGGTGAAGCATCAACTCGAAAGGCTGCACCAGCTGAGCGTCAAGATCGATGACGACTTGGTGCAGTGGCTCGCCAACGAAGTTCCGCCCGAAAAATACGCGCAGATCATGAACTCGGCGCTGCGGGAGTTCAGGAAGAAGCGGGCGGCCTGAGAGCCCACATGGCCTTCTGGTGGTGCCTGGATCACAAGTGCGTCGAGGAACATCTCGGCTGCGGCAGCACTACGCGCATCGGGCCGTACGACACGAAGGAGCGCGCGGCGACGGCGCTCCAGCGGGTCGGTGAGCGCGAGAAGGAGCAGGAAGCGAAGGACAAGGAAGAAGAGAGGAAGTGGGGGAAGAAGAAGAGTTGGTTCTGAGCAGTCGCGCCTGAGAGGCGCTCCTACAAGTCGCGGCCATGGGCCGCTCCCACAGGGATAACGCTTGGCCTCCGGGTCTACCATCCACACCTTCGCCATCGAGCTGTCCGACGCGGATCGCAACGTCTACCAGTCGCTCGAGCTGCGCGTGGCGCGCCACCCGTCCGAGACGGCGCAGTTCATGCTGGCGCGCGTGCTGGCGTACTGCCTCGAATACCAGGACGGCATCGTGCTGACCGCCGGCATTGCCGCGGTGGACGAGCCGGCCGTGCTGGTGCGCGACCTGACCGGCCGCCTCACCGCCTGGATCGAGGTCGGCGCCCCGGATGCCGAGCGCCTGCACCGCGGCAGCAAGCAGGCCCAGCGCTGCGCGGTCTACACCCACCGCGACCCTGCCCCGCTGCTCGAGCAACTGGCGGTCCGGAAGATCCATCGCGCGGCGGAGATTCCGGTCTACTCGTTCGAGCGGCAGTTCATGGATGAAGCGTCGGCGGCGCTGGGGCGGCGGGCAAGCCTGTCGCTGTCGGTCACCGGGCGGCACTTGTATCTGGATGTGGATGGGAAGAGCTTCAGCTCCGCCATTGAGGAGTCGCGCCTAAGAGGCGCTCCTACATGAGGCGCTCCTACATGAAGCACTACCCAAACGTTGCGCTCACCCTCGCGGCTGCACTTGCCGCCTGCGCCGGCATCCCCTTCTCGAACTCGGCTGGGCGCCTCGAGCTGCACCCGTGCCAACTGCACGACACGCCGGAGCGGATGCTCTGCGGCGTCTTGCCCGTCCCGGAAAACCGCGCCCAGCCGCACGCCCGCTCCATTTCGCTCAATGTGGTCGTCGTCCCGGCGACGGGCGAGAAGACGCTGCCGCCGCTGTATCACCTGGAAGGCGGCCCGGGACTGCCGGCAACCGGCAGCGCAAGCTTCTGGGCCACGGACGGCACGATCCATCGCCAGCACCGCGACATCGTGCTGGTGGACCAGCGCGGCACCGGCGGGTCCGGGGCGCTGCACTGCGCGGTTTCCTTTACCAACCCGCTCGAGCCGGCGCTCTCGCCTGACGCCACGCGAGCCTGCTACTACCGGCTCTTCACTTCCGCCACTTTGACGCAGTACACAACCGCCGCCGCGGTCGCCGACCTCGAAGCCGTGCGTGCGGCGCTCGGCCACGAGCTCATCGACCTCACCGGCCTGTCGTACGGCACGCGCCTCGCGCAGCGCTACCTGCGCGACTACCCCGCCCGCGTCCGTGCGATGGCGCTGCTGGGCACGCTGACGCCTGAGGAAAAACTGCCGCTGTCGTTCGCGCCCAACGCGCACGCGGTGCTGCTGCGCCTTGCGCAGCAGTGCGAGGCCGACGCGGACTGCCGGCGTGCCGCGCCGAACGCGACACGCGACATCGCAACCCTGCGGGCGAAGTTCGCCGCGGGGCCGGTGCGCGCCACCCTGCCGGACGGCAAGGCCGTGGCGCTGGAGTCCGGCCCGTTCTGGGAAGGCGTGCGCGGGCAGCTCGCGACGACCCCCTCGCAGCGCCGGCTGCCCTGGCTGCTGCACGAGGCCGCGCAGGGCCGCTTCGCGCCCATCCTCGCCGCCATGCAGCCCGTGCCCGACGCCGCCGCCAACGGCCTGCTGCTGTCGGTCAGTTGCCCGGAAGACACGCTGCACATCACCGAGTCCGAGCTCGCGCCCCTGCGCGGGACTGTATTTGGCGACTATCGCGCGCGCCAGCAGATCGCTGCGTGCCGCGAGTGGCGTTTGCCCTCGATGCTGCGGGACGGCCAGTTCGTGATGAGCGACGCCCCGGTGCTGCTCATGGCCGGCGACATGGACCACGTCACGCCGGTGCGCTGGGCGCAGGATGTGGCGATAGGGATGCCCCACGCGCGGGTCGTGGTGGTGCCGGATCTCGGCCACTTCCCCGAC
>JANOJJ010000195.1:0-5395 GCA_031408155.1 Rubrivivax sp. | reverse complement strand
GGATGCTCTTGGCCAACTTTTTCAACGGCAGGGCCAGGCACTGGGCGCCGCTGGCGGCAAAGACCTCGGGCGCAGCGCCTTCGTCGGCGTCGCCGATCACCACGCTGCCCGGCCGCACCGGGATCTCGTCGGCAAAGCGGTTGACGTTCTGCCAGTCCATCGCCAGCAGCAGGTCGAAGCTGTCGTCCAGCGCGTCCATCGGGCGGCGGGCCAGGCGCAGCAGGGCCGCCGCTTCGCCGCCGCGGATCTGCGGGCCGCTGGTGCGCACCATCAGGCCGTACAGGCCGGCACGCGCCGCTGCGTCCAGGAACATGGTGCCGGCCGTCATGACGCCACTGCCGCCGCTGCCGGCCAGCGCTACGGAGACCGAAGCACCGGCCGTGGCCAGGCGCGCGCTGGCGGGCGCGCCAGCGCTCTTGTCGGGGGAATCTGGGGCGTTCAAGCGGGGCTCCTCGGTGCCGGGCAGCGCCACCGAGGCCATGGCCGGGTGGCGGTGGTGTGTGTGTGGTGTGGGGGGGGGTGGATGTCGGGTCCAGGGTCGCAAGTGAACGTTTTGCACGAGCCGGCTTGTCTGATTCAGATCAACCTCAGCGCATGGTGCGGCCGTGAGAATGAGTTAAAGCGGTATTCAGGTACCACAATACAACATTAGTGACGGGCCGTAGGCCGCTGGAGCCTACTCCAGCGGCCATGACCAGCCCACCGACCCGACCAAGAGACAGGACCCAGGAGACGACCATGACCATCCAGGCCCACCGCTGGCTGATGACGGCGCCCGGCGCGCCGCTGGAGCGCAGCGCGTTCGAGCCCGTACCTGCTGCCGGCGAGGTGGTGATAGCGGTCGCCGGCTGCGGCGTCTGCCACACCGACCTGGGCTACTACTACGACGGCGTGCGCACCAACCGGGCACTGCCGCTGGCGTTGGGGCACGAAGTCAGCGGGCGCGTGCTGGCCTGCGGTGCGGGCGCCGAGGCCTGGGCCGGCCGTGCGGTCATCGTTCCGGCCGTGCTGCCCTGCGGCAGCTGCGACCTCTGCCAGCGCGGCCTGGGCACGATCTGTCGGCAGCAGAAGATGCCTGGCAACGATATCCAGGGCGGCTTTGCGAGCCACATCGTGGTGCCCTCGCGCGGCCTGTGTCCGGTCGACGAAGCGCGGCTGGAAAAGGTCGGTCTGACGCTGGCCGACGTCTCGGTGGTGGCCGACGCATTGACCACGCCCTACCAGGCCGTCAGCCGCGCCGGCGTCACGCCCGGCAGCCTGGCGGTGGTGGTCGGCGCCGGTGGTGTGGGCGGCTAGTGCGTGCAGGTGGCACGCGCCTTCGGGGCCCAGGTGGTGGCCATCGATGTCGACGACGCCAAGCTCGCCGCCATTGCCCAGCATGGCGCGTCGCTCACGCTCAACAGCCGCACGCTCGACGCCAAGGCGCTGAAGGCCGCGGTCGCGGCCTTTGCCAAGGCACAGGGACTGCGCAGCACCGAGTGGTTCATCTTCGAATGTTCGGGTAGCGCGCCCGGGCAGCTCACGGCGTACAGCCTGCTGGTGCATGGCGCCACGCTGTCGGTGGTCGGCTTCACGATGGACAAGGTCGAGCTCCGGCTGTCCAATCTGATGGCCTTCGACGCCCGTGCGATCGGCAACTGGGGCTGCCCGCCCGAAGCCTATCCGGCAGCGCTGGACCTGGTGCTCGACGGCAAGGTGCAGATCCAGCCCTTTGTCGAGCAGCACCCGCTGGACGACATCAACCGCGTGTTTGCAGCCGTGCATCAGCGCGAGATCAAGAAGCGCGCCGTCATGGTTCCGGCCTGAACGACGCAGCCAGACCTGAACACCGGACCCCACCCGATTCAACGAGGAGCCAAACATGAACGCCCCCGACACCCTGCCCGCCACGCGCGATTTCAAGAACCACGACCTGGTCGACGACATCGCCAAGCCTGGCGTGCGGTATGAACTGCGCCCGGCCCAGCGCCCCGATGGCCGCGTGGTGCCGGGCCTCTTCAACGCCTGGATCTGGCTCGACAATCCGAGCCAGTTCAACTCGTACACGACCGACATGGTCAAGGGCGCGATCCTGGCCTTCCGTGCGGCCAGCAACGCGCGCAATGTCAACTGCGTGGTCTTCACCGGCGTCGGCGACAAGGCCTTCTGCACCGGCGGCAACACCAAGGAATACGCCGAGTACTACGCCGGCCACCCGCAGGAATACCGCCAGTACATGCGGCTGTTCAACGACATGGTGTCGGCTATCCTGGCCTGCGACAAGCCCGTGATCTGCCGCGTCAACGGCATGCGCATCGGCGGCGGCCAGGAAATCGGCATGGCGTGCGACTTCTCGGTCTCGGTCTCGTCCGACATGGCACGCTACGGCCAGGCCGGCCCCAAGCATGGCTCGGCACCGATCGGCGGCGCGACCGACTTCCTGCCGGTGGCCGTTGGCACCGAACGCGCGATGGCGGCCTGCGTCCTCTGTGAGCCCTTCAGTGCGCACAAGGCCTACCAGATGGGGATCCTGACCGACGTGGTGCCCGCACTCAAGGTCGACGGCAAGTTCGTCGCCAACCCGTTGGTCGAAACTAAAGCCCAGTACGACGAGTTCGGCCGCAATGCGTACGGCGAGCCCAAGACCGGTGCCGCGCTGGAAGAAGGCAAGGCGCTGATGAAGCGCGGCACGGTCGACCTGGCGATGCTCGACGCACGGATCGAAGAACTGTGCGCCAAGATCCTGCTGACCTTCCCCGACTGCACGACCAAGACGCTGGAAGAACTGCGCAAGCCCAAGCTCGAGGCCTGGAACCGCAACAAGGAAGACGCGCGCGCGTGGCTGGCGCTGAACATGGTGACCGAGGCGCGCAGCGGCTTCACCGCCTTCAACGACGGCCCGAAGACCGACCGCGAGATCGACTTCGTGCTGCTGCGCCAGAGGCTGGCCGCCGGCCAGAGCTGGGTCGGCAGCCTGCACGACGAAGTGCAGCCGGGAGCGCAGCACCGTGGCTGACATGGTGTCTCCGCTGAGGTCCTGGCTGGAGCGCGATGGCGCCTTGTTGCGCCTGCGCCTGGCCCGGCCCAAGGCCAACATCGTCGACGCGCAGATGATCGCGGCGCTGCAGGCGGCGCTCGATGCGCATCGGGCGAGCCCCGGCCTGCGCGGCGTGCTGCTCGACGCCGAAGGCTCGCACTTCAGCTTCGGCGCCAGCGTCGAAGAGCACCTGGCCGATCGCTGCGCCCGCATGCTGGCCTCGCTGCACGCGCTGATCATCGCGATGGTCGAGTTTGAGCTGCCGATCCTGGTCGCCGTGCGCGGCCAGTGCCTGGGCGGCGGGCTCGAGCTGGCGCTGGCCGGCGGGCCGATCTTCGCCACCGCCGACGCCCAACTCGGCCAGCCCGAGATCAAGCTCGGCGTGTTCGCGCCGGCTGCCAGCTGCTTGCTGCCCTGGCGCGTGAACCAGAGCGCGGCCGAGGACCTGCTGTGGTCGGGCCGCAGCATCAGCGGCAGCGCAGCGCACGCCATCGGCCTGGTGCACACGCTGGCCGATGACCCCGAAGCCGCCGCGCTGGCGTATTTCGATGAACACTTGGCCGCGCGCAGCGCTGCCGCGCTGGCCTGCGCCGTGGCCGCCGTGCGCGCCCCACGCGTGCGCGAGCTGCGCCAGCGCCTGGCCGAAGTCGAAGCGCTGTACCTCGACCGTTTGATGAAGACGCACGACGCCAACGAAGGCCTGGCTGCCTTCATGGCCCGCCGCCAACCCGCCTGGGAGCATCGCTGATGAGCACCACCCCACTGGTCATGCAGATCGTGCAGCGCTGCGAAGCGCTGATCGAGGACTTGAACTTCAACGCCGTCAAGGAGTGGAAGGCTGCCGTGCCGGGCCGCAAGGCGATCGGCTATCTGCCGGTGTACGTGCCGCGCGAACTGATCCACGCCGGCGGCATGCTGCCGGTGGGCATCCTCGGCGGCGGCGACGCGCTCGAAGTGATCCAGGGCGACGCCTACTACCAGAGCTACATCTGCCGCATTCCGCGCTCGACCATCGAGCTCGGCCTGACCGGCCGCCTGGACAGCCTGGACGGCATGCTGTTTCCGTCGATCTGCGACGTGATCCGCAACCTGTCGGGCATGTGGAAGTTGCTGTTCAAGGACAAGTACGTGCGCTACCTCGACGTGCCGCAGAACTACGAGGACGCGATCGGCGGCCGCTTCTACATCGAAGAGATGCAGATCCTGCGTGAGGACCTGGCCAAGCTCGCCGGCCGGCCCATCACCGACGACGACCTGAACCGCTCGATCGCGGTCTACAACGACAACCGCGACGCGATCCGCGACCTGTACACCTACCGCGCGGCCAAGCCCTGGCAGGCGCCGACCTCCGAGGTCTACCTGGTGCTGCGCGCCGGCATGGTGCTGCCGGTCGAAGAGCATACGGTGCTGGTGCGTGAATACCTGGCCGCGGCCGAGCTGCTGCAGCGCGTCAA
The DNA here is from genome assembly GCA_031408155.1 of Rubrivivax sp. Taxonomy (GTDB): domain Bacteria; phylum Pseudomonadota; class Gammaproteobacteria; order Burkholderiales; family Burkholderiaceae_C; genus Rubrivivax. The sequence continues at coordinate 925 of JANOJJ010000195.1, read as the reverse complement.
GCGCGACAACGCCCGCGTCGTGATCAACGGCAGCTTCTGCGAGCAACCACCGCTGGCGCTGATCAAGTCGATCGAGATGTCGGGCTGCTATGTGGTCGACGACGACTTCATGCTGATCACGCGCTGGCTGCTCGACCAGGTGCCGGCCGATGGCAACCCGCTGGAAGAACTGTCCAAGGCCTTCCTGCACCGCTCGGCCAGCACGGCGGCCAAGTACGACGCCACGCGCGAGGAAAAGGGCGTCTTTCTGATGAAGCAGGTCAAGACCCGCGGCGCCGAAGGCGTGATCTTCGCCGCGCCCTCGTTTTGCGACCCGGCGCTGCTCGAGCGGCCGATGCTGCAGGACGTGCTGAGCAAGCACGGCATCCCGCACACCGCCTTCAAGTACGCCGAGAACACCGGCCAGATGGCGCCGATCCGCGAACAGTCGGGCACCTTCGCCGACTCCATCAAACTCTGGAATGCCGCTTGAGGACATCGACATGAACACCCCCATCGCCATGCCCACCAGCGCCAAGAAGCCGCAGAACGTCCAGAAAGAGGACGCGATGTGGCTGCAGAAGGAGCTGATCAACAAGAACTACAGCGAGCTCGCCAACGCGCGCGCCAACAACCAGAAGGTGTCGGCCACCTTCGTGCCGGGCAACCTGAACGAGCTGCTGATGTGCTTCGACTTCGCGCGCAGCCTGCCGGAGACCAACGCGCTGCAGAACGGGATGCGCAAGAAGAGCGGCAAGCTGATCATGGACGCCGAGCGCGACGGCCAGAGCGAGGACGTCTGCACCTACGTCAAGGCCGACCTGGGCATGATGATGGGCGGCGAGATCGGCCCCAACGGCGACGTGCTGCCGCGGCCCGACATCCTGCTCCTGAGCTACACCGGCTGCTTCACGTTCATGAAGTGGTTCGAGCTGATCCGCCACAA
>JANOJJ010000176.1:0-1946 GCA_031408155.1 Rubrivivax sp. | reverse complement strand
GGCTTGCGACGCGGACATGCGACAGGGGTGATGCAGGAAGGCGGCAATGAGTCGGACGACCAGCTGGGTGGTGGTGACCGAAAGTTTGGCGGGCCGCAGGAAGGCCTTGATCTTGGGGAGGGCGTTGGCGAGAATCATCGCCGGCACGTCGGAGATCCGCCGCATGCTGATCGGCCGCGAGTTGTTCTCGGAGACCCTGTAACTCCCCTGCGCGACCGGGTGGCAACGGGCGCTTGCCTACACTGGCGGCATGACTGAGCACCTGACCGACCTGTTCGACCGCAACCGCCGCTGGGCCGCCGACACCGAGGCACGAGAACCCGGCTTCTTCACCCGTCTGGCGCAGCAGCAGAACCCGCGCTACATGTGGATCGGTTGCGCCGACAGCCGCGTGCCGGCCAACGAGATCACGGGCCTCGAGCCGGGCGAGGTCTTCGTGCACCGCAACGTGGCCAACGTGGTGGTGCATTCCGACCTCAACGCGCTGTCGACCATCCAGTTCGCGGTCGAACACCTGAAGGTCGAGCACATCATGGTGGTCGGGCACTACGGTTGTGCCGGTGTGCGTGCGGCGATGCGCGGCCTGCGCGTCGGCCTGGCCGACAACTGGCTGCGCCACGTGCACGATGTTCGGCTGCGGCACCGCAAGCGGCTCGACCATCTGCCGCCCGACGAGCAGGAGAACATCCTGTGCGAGATGAACGTGATCGAGCAGGTCGGCAACGTCGCCATGTCGACCGTGCTTCAGGACGCCTGGGCACGCGCGCAGCCGGTGGCCGTGCACGGCTGGGTCTACGGCCTGCGTGACGGGCTGCTGAAGGACCTGGACGTGACCATGGACCGCCCCGACGCCGTGCTGCCGGCGTTCAGCCGGGCTCTCAAGCGTTACCCCCGTGTCGCCACCCCGGACACCGACAGCGATACCGAGTGAGCAGCCGGCATGTTCCCGCACAAGTTGACCGACAGCCGAGCCTACGACGTGGCGAAAGCCATGCTGGACGGCTTCGACCGCCACTACCGCCTGTTCCGCGAAGCCAGCGCGAGCGCGCAACGGCGCTATGAACAGGCGGACTGGCACGGTCAGCAACGCGCCCAGCGCGAGCGCATCGAGTTCTACGACCGGCGCGTCGACGAGGCGGTGGCCCGGCTGCGCACCGAGTATGTCGTCGACCAGTTGTCGAGCGACAGCTGGCAGCAGGTCAAGCTGCACTACATCGGGTTGCTGACCGACCACCACCAACCCGAGCTGGCCGAGACCTTCTTCAACTCCGTCACCGCCAAGCTGCTGCATCGCAGCTACTTCAACAACGACTTCATCTTCGTGCGCCCGGCCATCAGCACCGAATACATCGAGAACGACGAGCCCGCGGCCACGCCGACCTACCGCGCCTACTACCCCACGCGCGAGTCCCTGCACGACGCGGTGACGCGCATCGTGCACAACTTCCAGCTGCAGTGCGAGTTCGAGGACCTCGACCGCGACGTCGAGGCCGTGCTCGAGGCGATGCAGGCCAGCGTCGGCCTGCGCCTTGCCGAATGGCGGCTGCGCGCCAACTTCCAGATCCAGGTCCTGTCGTCGCTGTTCTTCCGCAACAAAGGCGCCTACATCGTGGGCAAGGTGATCAACGGCTTTACCGAGATCCCGATGTGCCTGCCGCTGGTCTACACCGCCAGCGGCAAGCTGGTGATCGACACCGCCTTGTTCAACGAGGACGAACTGCTGCTGGTGTTCAGCTTTGCGCGGGCGTACTTCATGGTCGACATGGAGGTACCCAGCGCCACCGTGCAGTTCTTGCGCAGCCTGATGCCGCGCAAGCCGCGCGGCGAGCTGTACAGCGCGCTGGGCCTGCACAAGCACGGCAAGAACCTGTTCTACCGCGACCTGCTGGCGCACCAGCGCCACAGCTCCGACCGCTTTCGCACCGCGCCGGGCATCAAGGGCATGG
>JANOJJ010000163.1:0-3861 GCA_031408155.1 Rubrivivax sp. | reverse complement strand
GGCGCAACGATGCCGCCTTGCTTGCCGCCGGCGCGCTCGACCAGCTGCGCGACGAGCGCGCTGTCGATCGTCCACAACGGGTAGCTGGTGGTCGACAGGTCATGCCTGGCGTCGACCACACCCTTCTTGTGGCTGCCCGGGATCAACATCAGCGGGCCGTTGAACTCGTTCACGTCGTCCAGGAAGATGGCCACGTTCATCGCCCGCGGCGTTGGCATCAGGTCGTCGTTCTTCCAGGTGCCATAGTCCTGGTGCCATTGCCAGAGGTCGCCTTCGAAGGCCATCTTGCCGTTGATCTTGAACTGGTGCATGTAGAGCTTTTCGCCGAGCAGGTCCTGCACCGGTTCGATCATGCGCGGGTGGCGCGCCAGGCGCGCAAACGGCGCGCTGGTCAGATGTGCCGCGAAATTGGTGCGCACGGCGTCGCTGCCCTTTTCGCGCACGTTGCAGGCCTCGCGCCGGGCGACCAGCGCCGGCACTGCGACGTTGAGCGTGGCCACCTCGACGGGCGCGAACAGGCCGGGCAAGAAAAGGTAGCCGTCGTTGTCGAAGGCGGCTGTCTGTTCGGGGCTGAGCTTCATGCGCTGCTTCCTGACGCCCCATGGTGGTGAGCGCTGGCGCCCATTCTGTGGCGCATGCACTTCATGTCAAGCGTGGCGTGCGTCACGCTGCTCAACGCCAGGCCCCGAACGGCCGCAGGCGACGATCGACCCCCACGCCGTTGCGCCTTGCCGTGCTACTCGACAAACAGCGTCGCCGGATGCTCGAGGTAGGCGCGCAGGCACTGGACGAAGGCGGCGCCGTAGGCACCGTCGACGACCCGGTGGTCGAACGACGACGACAGGTTCATCATCTGCCGCGCGACCACCACGCCGTCACGGATCACCGGGCGCACGGCGATGCGGTTGACGCCGATGATCGCGACCTCGGGGTGATTGATCACCGGCGTCGACATGATGCCGCCCAGGCGGCCCAGGCTGGTGATCGTGATGGTCGAGCCGATGACTTCGTCGCGCACCACCTTGCCCGTTCGGGCGGCGTTGGCCAGGCGCACCACTTCGGCGGCGGCGGCCCACAGGCCCTGTGCCTGTGCGTTGCGCAGCACCGGCACCATCAGCCCGAGGTCGGTTTGCGTGGCCACGCCCAGGTGCACCGCGTCATGCACCGTGAGCACGCCGGCTTCGTCGTCCAGGCGCGCGTTGACCTGAGGAAACTCGCGCACCGCCAGCACGGTCGCGCGGATCAGGAAGGCCAGCAGCGTCAGATGCCCACGCTCGCCGCCCCACTTCGCGTTGAGCTGCGCGCGTAACGCCTCCAGTTCGCTTACGTCGACTTCTTCGACATAGGTGTAGTGCGGAATCCGGCGCTTGGACTGCTGCATCTTCTGCGCGATCTGGCGCCGCAGGCCGACGATCTTCACCGTGTGCGTAGTGTCGGCGGCAGCCGCTGCGCGAGGCGCGGCAGTCGGCGGCGCCGCAACCGGCGCGCGACGCGCGACACAGGCATCGAGATCGGCCTGCGTGACGCGCCCGGCGGTGCCGGTGGCGGCGACGTCGTCGAGCGCGATGCCCAGCTCCCACGCACGCGCGCGCACCGCGGGCGAAGCGATCGGTCGCTGCGCTGCCGCGGACTGCTTTGTCGACGCGGTGCCGCGCGGCTCCAGCGCGGTCATGGCCCGTGCCGGCAGCGGACCCGGCGCCGCCGGTGCTGCCGCAGTCCGTACGGTCGAACCCTCACCTTCGGGGGCCAGCTCGATGCGGATCAGCTCCGCGCCCACGGCCAGCATCCGCCCGACCTCGCCGCCCAGCGCGATGACCTGCCCAGCCACCGGCGACGGGATCTCGACCGTCGCCTTGTCGGTCATCACGTCGGCCAGCACCTGGTCCTCGGCCACGGCCTGACCGGGCTTGACGCGCCAAGCGACGAGTTCGACCTCGGCAATGCCTTCGCCGAGGTCGGGTACACGGATCAGGTGAACGCTCACCTCAGGGCTCCATCACCCGCTGCAGTGCCGCCGCCACGCGCGCCGGGCCCGGGAAATAGGCCCATTCGAGCGCGTGCGGGTAGGGCGTATCCCACCCCGTCACGCGTTCGATCGGCGCCTCGAGGTGATAGAAGCAATGCTCCTGCACCAGCGCGACGAGTTCGGCGCCGAAGCCGCTGGTGCGCGTGGCTTCATGCACTACCACGCAGCGGCGCGTCTTGCGCACCGACGCGACGATGCAGGCCAGGTCCAGCGGCCACAGGCTGCGCAGGTCGATGATCTCGGCGTCGATGCCGCTGCGCAGCGCCGCCGCCTCGCTGACGAAGACCATCGTGCCGTAGGTCAGCACGGTCAGGTCGGCGCCGGGCCGGACGACTGCCGCCGATTCCAGCGCCACCGTGTAATGGCCTTCGGGCACCTCGCTCATGGGATGAGCCGACCAGGGTACGACCGGCTTGTCATGGTCGCCGTCGAAGGGTCCGTTGTACAAGCGCTTGGGCTCGAGAAAGATGACCTGGTCGTCGTTTTCGATCGCCGCGATCAGCAGGCCCTTGGCGTCATACGGGTTGCTCGGCATCACCGTGCGCAGCCCGCAGACATGCGTGAACAGGGCCTCCGGGCTCTGGCTGTGCGTCTGCCCGCCGTAGATGCCGCCGCCGCAGGGCATGCGGATCGTCATTGCTGCGCTGAAGTCGCCTGCCGAGCGGTAGCGCAGCCGCGCCGCCTCGGACACGATCTGGTCCGACGCCGGGTAGAAATAGTCGGCAAACTGCACCTCGACCACCGGCCGCAGCCCATAGGCCGCCATGCCGATCGCCGAGCCGACGATGCCGCCCTCGGAAATCGGCGCATCGAACACGCGCGAGCGGCCGTACTTGGCCTGCAAGCCTTCGGTGCAGCGGAACACACCGCCGAAGTAGCCGACATCCTGGCCATAGATGACGACGTTGTCGTCGCGCTCGAGCATCACGTCCATCGCCGAACGCAGGGCCTGGATCATGGTCATGGTGGCCATGCTCAGCGCCCTTGCGCCTGGCGCATCTGGTCGCGCAGGTGCGGTGGCATGTCCTTGTAGACATCCTCGAACATCGACGCCAGCGGCGGGATGTGACCGTCGAGCAGCGAGCCGTATTGGGTGGCCTCTTTCAGCGCGGCAGCCACTTGCGTGTCGAGTTCCCTTTGTGCCGCTTCATGCTCCGCGTCGGACCACAGGCCGAGCACGACCAGATGCTGCTTCAAGCGCGCGATCGGGTCTCCGAGCGGGAAATGCTGCCAGTCGTCGCTCGGGCGGTAGCGCGAGGGATCGTCCGACGTCGAATGCGCCCCGGCCCGATAGGTCACCCATTCGATCAGGGTCGGACCGAGGTTGTTGCGCGCACGATCGGCGGCCCATGACGACGCCGCGACGACGGCCAGGAAATCGTTGCCGTCGACGCGCAGTGACGCGATGCCGCAACCCACGCCGCGCGCCGCGAAGGTGGTGGCCTCGCCGCCGGCGATGGCCTGGAAGGTGGAGATCGCCCATTGGTTGTTGACCACGTTGAGGATCACCGGCGCACGGTACACGTGGGCGAACGTCAGCGCGGTGTGGAAGTCCGACTCGGCGGTCGCGCCGTCGCCGATCCAGGCCGACGCGATTCTGTGGTCACCCTTGATCGCCGAGGCCATGGCCCAGCCCACGGCCTGGATGAACTGCGTGGCCAGGTTGCCCGAGATGGAGAAGAACCCGGCACGCCGGTACGAATACATCACCGGCAGTTGACGGCCCTTCATCGGATCGCGCTCGTTGCTCAGCAACTGGCACATCAACTCGACCATCGAAACGTCGTCGCGCGCCAGCAGCAGGCCTTGCTGGCGGTAGGTCGGAAAGCACATGT
>JANOJJ010000123.1:0-4356 GCA_031408155.1 Rubrivivax sp. | reverse complement strand
GACCTACCGCGCGCTCGACGGCTACGACGTCGACAAGCTGTACGTCGAGCGTGAATCGATGGCCGAGCGCGGCCTGTCCGAAGCCGACCTGCTGGTCGACGTGGAAGTCCTCTCCAGCGCCGAGATGGCGGCCTTGATGTCCGAGCAGGACGTCGTCTACTCCTTCTAGAGGCGGGCATGCTGCACATCGTCAACAAGTCCCACACCGAGCGCAACGCGCTGGCCACTTGCTTGCGCCTGGCGCAGGACGGCCACGCGCTGCTGCTGATCGAAGACGGCATCTACGCCGCCACCGCCAGCGCCGCCACGGCGTCGGGCGTGGCCGCTGCGCTGGCGCGTCTGAAGGTCTATGCGTTGCAGCCCGACATCGATGCGCGCGGCATGGCCGGCCGCCTCGTCGACGGCGTCACGGCGGTCGACTACGCGGGCTTCGTCGACCTCGTCCAGGCGCACCCCAACAACCAGAGCTGGCTCTGAGCGTTCCACCAGGAGACACTTCCATGCCCATCGAAATCAACGGCAGCACGATCGAAACCGACGAAGAGGGCTACCTCATCAACCTGTCCGACTGGACCGAAGACATCGCCGGCGAGATCGCCAAGGGCGAAAACGTCGACATGACCAAGAGCCACTGGGAAGTGGTGAACTTCCTGCGCCAGTACTACGACGAATACCAGATCGCCCCGGCCGTGCGCGTGCTGACCAAGGCCATCGGCAAGCAGCTGGGCGACGATAAGGGCAACAGCAAGTACCTGTACGAGCTGTTTCCGTACGGGCCGGCCAAGCAGGCGTGCAAGATCGCCGGCCTGCCCAAGCCCACGGGCTGCGTCTGATCCTTCGTCGCCGGAGACACCTGTGATGTTCGACCGGGCGGGCCGAGCGCCGAGCCGCCCCAAGCCGGCCCGCGTCCCCCTGGGGGACCGGCTGACGTACCCGTCGGACGAGGGGAACCCATGACTGCGCTCGCGATCGGCTACGCCTTGCTCTTCTACGCCGCCACGGCCATCCTGGTGGTGGGCGTGGCGCTGAAGATCCGCAGCTACGCAAGGACGCCGGCGCCGTTGCTGATCCCGACCACGCCCGCGCCGACCACGTCGACCGGCGTGGCCCTGCGGCTAACTCGCGAAGTGGTGTTCTTCGAAAGCCTGTTCAAGGCCAGCAAGTGGACCTGGGTCTTCGGCTGGCTGTTCCACGCCTCGCTGCTGCTGGTGCTGCTGTGTCATGTGCGGTACTTTCAAGAGCCGGTGTGGGCGCCGATCGTCTTCCTGCAGTCCTTCGGCACCACTGCCGGGCTGACGATGGCAGCGGGGCTGGCCGGGCTGTGGGCGCGGCGCTTCCTGGTCGACCGCGTGCGCTGGATCTCGACCCCGTCCGACCACCTGCACCTGGCGCTGCTGCTGGCGATCGCGCTGTCGGGCCTGGGCATGCGCTTGGTGGTGCACACCGACATCGTCGCGCTCAAGGCCTTCATGCTGGGACTGCTGCGGCTGGACATCCAGCCGCTGCCAGCCGATCCGCTGCTGCTGGCGCACCTGAGCCTGGTGGCGCTGCTGATGATCGTGTTCCCGATCAGCAAGCTGCTGCATGCGCCGGGCCTGTTCTTCAGCCCGACGCGTAACCAGGTCGACAACCCGCGCGACGCGCGGCACCAGGCGGCCTGGGCGGCCGCGCTGGACAAGTAGGGCGCAACCGTGGCCAGCGCCAAGTTCGAAACGCCTGCACTCAAGCCCTACCCGGTGATCCCGCTGGTGGCCGAGGGCTCGATGGCGCACAGCAAGCCTTTCGTGGCCTCGCAGGTGATCCAGGCGCGGATCGGATTCCCCGACGAGTTGGTCGATGGTTGGGAGCAGCGCGCCGTCGCCAAGCTGGGCGAACTGCTGGGCAAGTACCGCTCCTTGCGCGTCTACATGGACGCCTGCGTGCACTGCGGCGCCTGCTCCGACAAGTGCCACTACTTCCTGGGCACCGGCGACCCGAAGAACATGCCGGTGGCGCGGCAGGACCTGATGCGCGCCGTCTACCGGCGCTACTTCACCTTCGCCGGCAAGCACTTCCCCAAGCTGGTGGGCGCGGTCGACATGACCAAGGACGTGCTGGACGACTGGTACACCTACTACCACCAGTGCTCGGAGTGCCGCCGCTGCAGCGTGTTCTGCCCTTACGGGATCGACACCGCCGAAGTGACCATGGCCGCGCGCGAGATCATGGACTCGGTCGGCCTGGGCCAGAAGTACAGCAACGAGATCATCGGCAAGGTCCACAAGATCGGCAACAACCTCGGCCTGCCCGGGCCGGCGCTGCGCGACACGCTCGAAGGCCTGGAAGAAGACGTCAAGGCCGAGACCGGCGCCGATGTGCGCTACCCACTGGACGTGCAGGGTGCCGAGGTGCTGCTGGTGACGCCGTCGGCCGACTTCTTTGCCGAGCCGCACGTCGAGAGCCTGATCGGCTACGGCAAGGTCTTTCACGCCGCGGGCATCAGCTGGACGCTGTCGACCAAGGCCAGCGAGGCTGGCAACTTCGGTATGTTCATCGGCAACTACGAGCAGTTGCGCAAGATCGCGCTGCGCATCCGCGAAGCCGCGCTCGAGCTCGGCGTCAAGCGCATCGTGGTCGGTGAATGCGGGCATGCCTGGCGCGTGGCCTACAGCTTCTGGAACACGCTGGTGGGCATCGGTGCCGGCGGCAAGGATCCGTTCGCTGTTCTGCTGCAGAACCAGCTCGACTCGCGCTTCAAGCAGCCGATGCACATCTGCGAACTCACCCACGACCTGATCGGTCGCGGCGCGTTGACGTTCGACAAGGAAAAGAACGACCATCGCATCATCACCTTCCACGACTCGTGCAACGTGGCGCGCGGCTCGCGCATGGGCGACTTCGCGGGTGGGCAGTTCACGATCCCGCGCGACATCATCAAGGCGGTGGCCAACCGTTATCACGAGATGGCGCCGGGCAGCACGCACGAGGCCACGTTCTGCTGCGGCGGCGGCGGCGGCCTGCTGACCGACGACCTGCTCGAGCTGCGCGTCAAGGGTGCGCTGCCGCGCATGGAAGCGCTCAAGCATGTGGTCGACGACCATGGCGTGAACTTCATGGCCACGATCTGCGCGATCTGCAAAGCGCAGTTCTCCAAAGTGCTGCCGATGTACGGCTTCGAGATGGGCATGGTCGGCGGGGTCCACCAGCTCGTCAGCAGCGCCATCCGGCTGGGCCACAGGCACTGACCCCGGCACCCCAATCCCCCCTGGAGACAGACCCATGTCGTCCGACACCCCCACCGCAGTCAAGGCGCTGACCTTTCGTCGCTACAAGGACGGTGACACCCAGGTCCGCCGCTGGCAGGACGAGATCTTCGACGCCGACCATTCGCACAAATGCCCGACCTACATCCAGAGCACGCCGCCGTGCCAAGGTTCGTGCCCGTCGGGCGAAGACATCCGCGGCTACCTGAACATCGTGCGCGGGGTCGAGAAGCCGCCGGCCGGCATGCCCTGGCAGGAATACGCCTGGCGCCGCCTGACCGAGGCCAACCCGCTGCCGTCGGTGATGGGCCGCGTCTGCCCGGCGCCCTGCGAGTCGGGCTGCAACCGCAACCAGGTTGAAGACTTCGTCGGCATCAACTCGGTCGAGCATTTCCTGGGTGAATGGGCGATCGAGAAGAAGCTCGCATTCCCCAGGTCCACGCACAAGACCGGCAAGACGGTGGCCGTGATCGGCGGTGGGCCGGCCGGCCTGTCGGCGGCCTACCAGCTTGCGCGCAAGGGCCACGCGGTGACGCTGTTCGACGAACGCGCCGAGCTCGGCGGCATGATGCGCTACGGCATCCCCGGTTTTCGCACGCCACGCGCAGTGCTCGACGCCGAGATCCAGCGCATCCTCGACCTCGGCGTGACTGCCCGCACCAGCACCCGCGTCGGCACCGACATCACACTGGCGCAGATCGAAGCCGAGTTCGACGCCGTCTTCCTGGGCCTGGGCGCACAGAGCGGCCGTGCGCTGCCGGTGCCAGGGGCCGATGCGCCCAACGTCGTCACCGCCACTGCTTTCCTCAAGGCCTTCAACGATGGCCGACTGCAGCACGTGGGCATGCGCGTGGGGGTGGTCGGCGGTGGCGATACCTCGATCGACGTTGCCACCGTGGCGCGGCGGCTGGGCCACATCGACCAGGTGCACGAGTCCGACCGCCCCGAGAACGCGATTGCCGCCGGGGCCGGCTTTGCGGCCCACGACGCCGCGCTGCTGTCCAGGCGGCAGGGCGCCGTCGTCACCCTGACCAGCATCTTCGCGATCGACAAGATGCAGGCCAGCAAGCACGAAGTCGAGCACGCCTTGTCCGAAGGCATCGCCATCCGCGGC
>JANOJJ010000073.1:0-2573 GCA_031408155.1 Rubrivivax sp. | reverse complement strand
AATGCGCCTCGGGCATCGAAAGACCCGTATAAGTGCACGGGCCGCCGCTGCCCTGGCAGATCTGTTCGATCAGGCGTTCGCGGAAATACGCCATGTCGGTGCTCTCGAAAAGAATATTGATGCGCAGGTCGCCGTGTACTTCGGCGATCAGGAGATCCACGAGTTTGGTGATGCCAGCCTGCTCGCCGAGATCCTGATACAAGGCGGTGTCCTGCTTGGGTGCGCTGGCGCAAGCGCCGAGCAGCAGTGCAAGCAACAGGACGGACGCCAGATGGCGTGCCAGATTTCCGATCCGATCACTGACGAGACTTAAGCGCATTGCATTCTCTCCATGGTTGACGCCCCAACCGCTGGCCGGTCGTGGCAGAATCGCGGCAAAGTGTAGCAGCGAAGAACGCGACTTTCGCGCCGCGCTAGCGCAATGGACCGGAGCAGGCAGCGATCGATTTCAAGGCGCCCATACAAAGTTATCTGGTTGGCGGAGCGGTGCGTGATGGCCTGTTGGGCTTGAGCGTCAAGGACCGCGATCACGTCGTCGTCGGCGCGCGTCCGGAGGACCTGTTGGCGCTCGGATTCAAACCGGTCGGCAAGGACTTCCCGGTATTCCTGCATCCCGACAGCGCGGCGGAATACGCGCTGGCCCGCACCGAGCGCAAAACCGGCCGCGGCTATGCGGGCTTCGCCTTTCATGCCGACCCTGGCGTAACGCTGGAAGAAGATCTGCAGCGGCGCGACCTGACCATCAACGCCATGGCGATGGATGATCAGGGCAAGGTCATAGACCCATTCGGGGGCCGCCGTGACCTCGACGCACGCCTGCTGCGGCATGTGGCGCCAGCCTTCGTCGAAGACCCGGTGCGCCTGCTGCGCGTGGCGCGCTTTGCCGCACGCTTCGCGCCACTCGGCTTCCGTGTCGCCGAGGAAACCCTGGCCTTGATGACCGAGATGGTGCGTAACGGTGAAGTCGAACATCTGGTCGCCGAGCGCGTCTGGCAGGAGACCTGCCGCGCTTTGGGTGAAGCCCAACCGAGTGCCTTCCTCGAAACATTGCGCGCCTGTGGCGCGCTGCGCGCCCTGTTCCCGGAAGTCGATGCCTTGTATGGCGTGCCGCAACGCGCCGAGTTCCACCCGGAGGTCGATACCGGCGTGCATATCGGCATGGTGCTCGATATGGCGGCGCGCCTCGCGCCTGGCGACAGCGTGGTCGGCTTCGCCGCGCTGACCCACGATCTCGGCAAGGCGCTGACGCCGGCCGACATCCTGCCGCGTCACATCGGCCATGAGGAATCCGGCGTGGCGCCCTTGCTGGCCTTGTGCGGGCGCCTGAAAGTTCCGGTCGAACATCGCGAACTGGCGCTGGCGGCCTGTCGTTTTCATCTACAGGCGCACCAGGCCTTGGAACTGAAACCGGGCACCGTGGTGAAACTGCTGGAACAACTCGATGCCTTCCGCCGTCCCGAACGCTGGCGGAAGTTCCTGCTGGTATGCGAAGCCGACCAGCGCGGCCGGCTCGGCCGCACCGAAAGCGACTACCCGCAAGCCCGCTATTTACTCGCAGCTCAAGCGGCCGCCGCAGCGGTCGATGCCAAGGAAATCGTCGCCGCCGGCGTGACCGGCCCGGCCGTCGGCGAGCGAGTCAGCCAGGAGCGCGGTAAAGCGATTGCCACATTGCGAGATCGTCACTTAGGAACTGTGGGAGGGGCGTAAGCCCCGACAAGAGCGCAAGATCGAAGCGGATCCGTCGGATGCTTATGCCCTTCTGCATGCGAATAGGCGCTGTCCGTCGCCGGATTTCGCTATTCTCTGCAGCCGGCATCCACTGCTTCATTCTGACCTGCGCCGTTACAAGGACCGATTTCGCAATGAAGGCTATGCAATTCAATGCCCGTTTCGCGCTCCTTCTGACCTTGTCCGCCGGCGCCGCGAGCGCCGCCCAGTCGACATTGGATCCGCGCTTGCTGCAGGATAATTCCGTTGCCGGCACTCAGGCGGCATTGATCGAATTCAAGGCGCAAGCCAGTCCCTTGCCGCTGGCGACGACCGGAGATTATCTGGCTCGGCGCGGTGTCTGGGTCCAGCATTTGACCGCACTGGCAACCCAATCGCAGGCGCCGTTATTGCAGTGGCTGCAGACCAAGGGTGTGGAATATCGCTCCTATTGGATCGCGAACGCCGTTTGGGTACGCGCTGACCTGGCGACTTTGGCGGAAATCGCCGCGCGTTCGGAAATAGCCTATGTGCATGCCGATGCAGCGCGGACCATGGCGCTGCCGATGCCCGAGCCGATGCCCTACGGCCTTCCGGCCCCGCTTGCAGTGGAATGGGGCGTCACCCGGATCAACGCTCCGCAAGTCTGGGCCGCCGGAATCACCGGCCAGGATGTGGTGATCGCCGGCCAGGACACCGGTTACCAATGGAATCACCCGGCCTTGCGCGACAAGTATCGCGGCTGGAACGGCAGCAGCGCGGATCACAACTACAACTGGCGCGACGCGATCCACTCGAACGCGGGTGGCAATCCCTGCGGCTTCAATGCCGCGGCACCTTGCGACGATAACAATCACGGCACCCAC
>JANOJJ010000055.1:0-2220 GCA_031408155.1 Rubrivivax sp. | reverse complement strand
GTTGAGCACGCCCGGCGCGATGATGCGCAGGCCATACGACGCGGTGTCGACCAACACATGATCGATGGTCTGGCAGATCGATGTGCCGGGTCGGCACAAGGTTACGCTGACGAAGGGCACGTTGATGATATTGCCGGCGCCGGCGGGGCCGCTGTCGATGACCACGGTGGCCACGTTGCCGGCGACGTCCGTTACCCCGAGCGCCACCGACCCGCTGGCGCTGCCGCCCGCGCCGGTGCACGTAAGCGTGTAGGTGTAGGTGCCCGCGCTGGCTTGCGTAACATTGACGCTGCCGCTGGTGCCCTGGTTGCCGGCCCAGGCGCCTGACGCGACGCACGACGTGGCATTGGTCGTGGACCAGGTCAGCGTGGAAGGCGTCCCCGCCGGCACGCTCGCCGGCGCAAGGGATAGGCTGACCGTGGGGTCGGGGCCAGGGGCTTCGGCGACGACAACCGATGCGCTGCTTGCGACGCCATCGCAGGTGACGGTATAGGTGAAGCTGCCTGCGGCCGGAGGCGTGACAAGTTGTGAACCCGAAAGCGCCACCGCTCCGCTCCAGGCGTCGCTTGCCTGGCATGCTGTCGCGTTGGAACTCGACCAGGTCAGCGTGGTCGGCTGGCCGACGGTAAGCGCCGTCGGGCTGGCGCCGATACTGACGATGACCGGATTGCTGCCAAACGCGGTCGCAGACGCGGGCGCCGCACCGCCTCCCCCTCCGCCGCTGCCGCTGCCACTGCCGCCGCCACCACCGCAGGAGACGAGCAGGAGGCATGCGGCGGCTGCGGCAAACCGCAATAAACCGCACACACGCGGGTGCTGGAATCCGGCGTTCATCTGTGGCTGTTTCGGCGCATCAACGCACGCCGTCGGCGGTAAAGCCGGCTGGAAATTCCGCGGGGATCCAGGCGCTGCCCTCAAACGCGCGCATATGGCCGCCCGAGTTGATGACGACCTCGGGACGGTTTATCGCTATGCGCGAACGGCCCGCCTTGGGCAGCCTGGCCGATTCTGCCACCATGGTGTCGAAGTGCTTTCCCAGCAGCGCTTTAAGGTCCGGCAAAAATCGGCCCCTCCCAGGTTACGGCAAACACGACGCCGCTGCCCGAGACGTATTCGCGCACCTGCGTGCCCGTCGCCAATGTCGTGTCGCGCGTAAGGTAGTTCGACGCGGCGGCGGATGCGCTAGACACGACCGTCGCACCTTCGCTGCCGAATTGCTCCGGGAGTCCGCCGAGCGCCGCATGGCCGGCGCCCGCGTAAGCCAGCATGATGGCCGAAAAAAATGCCATGGCGCGCATGGGAACCCCTTTTTGGCGTTCAGGATAGTGCGAGCGCATGTGCTGATGTGCCGATGTCATCCAAGACCATTGTCCACTCTAGTTCGAATTCCGGGCGAAAGCTGTAACAATTTGTCGCAATCACCCGAGTTTGACCTAATACCCACTAGCGTGCTATGGCTAATTCTCAAACATTCAGCCTGCGATTATTTCCTGCTGCGGTAGCTGATGCGATAGATCACGCCGGCATCGTCGTCCGCCACGAGCAGCGAGCCGTCGGCCATCACCTCGATGTCGGCCGGCCGGCCCCACGCCGACTCGCCCTGCAACCAGCCTTCGGCGAACACCTCCTGGCGGACTGCCTTGCCGCCCTCCACGATCACGCGCTTGACGCGATAGCCGATTTTGCTCGTGCGGTTCCAGGAGCCGTGCTCGGCGATGAAGATGTTGTTGCGGTATTCCGCCGGGAATTGCGTGCCGGTGTAAAAGCGCATGCCGAGCGCGGCAACGTGCGGCCCGAGTTTCGCGGCCGGCGGAGTGAAATCCGAGCAGGGCCGCTTGGCATAGCCCGGGTCGGGCGTGTCGCCCTGGTGGCAATACGGAAAGCCGAAATGCATGCCGGCCCTGGGCGCGTGGTTGAGTTCGTCCGAAGGAATGTCGTCGCCCATTCTGTCGCGGCCGTTGTCGGTGAACCACAATTCCCGGGTGGCGGGGTCGAAGTCGAAGCCGACACTGTTTCGGACGCCGCGCGCGAACACTTCGTAGCCCGAGCCGTCGGGACGGATGCGCGCGATCAGGCCGTGGCGCTCGCCGGGCTCGCACACGTTGCAGGGCGCGCCCACCGGCACGTAAAGCCAGCCGTCGGGGCCGAAGCGGAGGTACTTCCAGCCGTGGTGCGTCTCGCCCGGGAACTTGTCGCTGACTACCACCGGCTGCGGCGCGC
>JANOJJ010000036.1:0-3870 GCA_031408155.1 Rubrivivax sp. | reverse complement strand
CGCTTTTCGTTGAGCAGATAGGTGGCGACATCAATCGGCACCTGGGTGCCCGGCCTGCAGGCGCGGCTGATGAGCCAGGCGCTGCGAAAGCTGACAGCCGCGATCAAGAAGACCAACACCATGGTCATCTTCATCAACCAGATCCGCATGAAGATCGGCGTGATGTTCGGCAACCCCGAGACCACCACCGGCGGCAACGCGCTCAAGTTCTATGCTTCGGTGCGGCTGGACATCCGTCGCACCGGCAACATCAAGAAGGGCGAAGAGGTCATCGGCAGCGAGACCAAGGTCAAGGTCGTCAAGAACAAGGTCGCGCCTCCGTTCAAGACCGCCGAGTTCGACATCCTCTACGGCGAAGGCATCAGTCGCGAAGGCGAGATCATCGACATGGGTGTGGCCGCCCGCATCCTCGAGAAGTCCGGTGCCTGGTACGCCTACAACGGCGAAAAGATCGGCCAGGGCAAGGACAACGCGCGCGAATTCCTGCGTGAGAACGCCGAGCTTGCCCGCGAGATCGAGAACAAGGTGCGCGACTCGATGGACATTCCACAGCTCGCACCTGAGGCGGGATCTGCCTAGGAGGCGTGCCAACCGCGGCCACGGTGGAACTCAAAGCAAGCGCGCTGCGGCTGCTGGCGCTGCGAGAGCATTCGCGGGGCGAGCTCGAGCGAAAGCTGTTGTCGCGACTTCGTTCGCAAGCGGCAAACAGCCCTGACGAGGCGCGGACCGACCGCACTGCCGACCGGTGCGAAGCAGCGCAGATGCATGCCGAGGTGCAGCGCGTGCTTGACGAACTCGAGCAGCGGGGGCTGCTGAGCGACCAACGGACAGCGGACGCGCTGGTGCAGGCCAAGGCCGCTCGCTTTGGCAGCCGGCGCTTGAAGCACATGTTGCAGGCCAAGGCGCTCGATGCAGACCTCGTGAACCGTACCCTTGAAAAGGCCCGCGAAACCGAGCTCGAACGCGCGCTCGAGGTCTGGCGTCGTCGTTTCGGACAACCCGCTGCGGATCTGCGTCAACGTGCCCGCCAACAGCGCTTCCTGGCCGGACGGGGCTTTGAGACTTCGGTGATCGAGCGCGTGATGAAGGTCGCCGGGCGCCCCGCAGCGTCACTCACCGACACCGATTCGCACGACGACTGACCGTTGCCGACGGCTTGCCAGGCCGCCGACCCGGCTGCCTTCCGCGCTGCAGCAGCAAAGCATGGCTTTGCCTGCCGTGACCTGCCGGAGCGCCTGCATGCGTGTCACTCCCGATGCCGCCTTCGCGCTTCGGCATCGCGGCGCCAGCGCGGCTACCACTGCAGCGCCGGCAACTCGTGGAACACGCGGCGCGTGCCTTCGATCCACTGCCGGGTCAGCGCGTCAAAGTAGTCGTCGCCCTCGTCGAAGCGTCGCTTCATGCGCACCTGCAGGCTGTCGCGGGCGTAGCACAGCAGGTCGATCGGCATGCCCACCGAGAGGTTGCTGATCATGGTCGAATCGAAGGACACCAGTACGCACTTGGTGGCGTCTTCCAGCGTCACGTCGTCGGTCATCGCGAGGTCGAGGATGGGCTTGCCATACTTGGCTTCGCCGGTCTGCAGGAACCGGGTGTACCTGCCGGATTCGATGAAGTTGCCTTCGGCGTAGAGCCTGAACAGGCGCATCTCCTCGCCCGCGATCTGGCCGCCGAGAATGAACGACGCATTGAAGCTCAAGCCTCCGACCTCCAGGTAGGGTCCGTCGCGGCGGTCGACGTCGCGCATCGCGTCCGACACCAGGTTGGCCACGTCGAACATCGAGTCCACGCTCCAGATGTGTGGCGGCTTGCCTGCGCCGCGCTGGCGCAGTACGTTGATCACGGCCTGCGTGGCGGCCAGGCCGCCCGAGCTCAGCAGCACCAGCACCCGGTCGCCCGGGCGCTCGAAGAGCGTCATCTTGCAGAAGCTGGCGTAGTTGTCGACGCCGGCGTGGGTGCGCGAGTCGCTGGCGAAGATCAGCCCGTCGTCGAGCTTGACCCCGACGCTGTAGGTCATGGCACAAGCCCGGTCGCGCGACCGGCGGTGGTCATGCCGCGACTTCGTCGGTCCAGACCTTGAAGCGCTGCAGCGTGTTGGGCCCGAAGGTGCTGGACAAGGCCACGTCGCAGGCGTCACGGCCGTGTGCGATCAGCACACGGCCGATGCGCGGCACGTTGTTGCGTGCATCGAAGGTGTACCAGCGCTCACCCAGCCAGACCTCGAACCAGGCCGCAAAGTCCATCGGCCCCCAGGGCGGCGGGGTGCCGATGTCGCCGAGGTAGCCGGTGCAGTAGCGGGCCGGGATGTTCATGCAGCGGCAGAGCGCGATCGCCAGGTGGGCGTAGTCGCGGCAAACGCCCTGGCCCTCGTTGTAGGCTTCCCAGGCGGTGCGTGTGCGCCGCGCGTGCGCGTAGCCGAACTGGATGTGCCGGTGTACGAAGTCGCAGATCGCCTGTACTCGCGCCCAGCCGGTCGGTCCGTTGCCGAACTGCCGCCAGGCGATGTCGGACAGCTGGTCGGTCTCGCAGTAACGGCTGCCCAGCAGGTAGACCAGGGTCGCCTCGGGCAGGTGTTCGACCGCGCTCTGCATCGCCCCTGGCGCCGCCACGTCGGGCAGCCCGCTGTCCTGCACCAGCGCGTCGGTGCGCAGCGTGAATGCGCCTTGTGGTGCGACCAGGCGGCTGCACCAGTTGCCGAACAGGTCGCGGTAGGCGGTGACCGGCACCGCGGGGCTGGTCACCAGATGGTCCGGGCGCACCAGATCCGACGCCCGAGAGTAGTGGATGCTCAGCGCCAGGATCATCGGCGTCGGGCCGGGACACTGATACTCCATCTCTAAACCGACACGGATCTTCATGAGGGCATGCTCCCGGACTCAGAGGCCGAAAGGCAATCCGATGCACGCCCGGTGCATCCGCTTGCCTTTCAGCCCCTCAGAGGCGCGACGCGTCGCCCTGCTCAGCGCCCGCGCCCACCCGCGACCAGCAGCACGACCCCGACGACGATGGCAGCACCGCCCGCCCAGCCCGGAATGTTGACCGTCTGCTTTTCGTTGACCGAGAGTTCCAGCGGCCCGATCTTGGCCTCGTGCGTCTTCTTGGTGAAGCTGAAGTTGCCATAGCCCAGACCGAGCACGCCGAGCACGATCAGAACGATACCGACGAGGTTGAGAGGCTTCATTGTTTGGTTCCTCGGCCATGGACGCGGGCGCAACGGGCTGGCACGAACACCGCCGCCCGCGGCGGCACCGCGCATCGACAGGTTTGTAGCGGCCGCGGATGCTGCCGTCGGTACGCTGTCGAACACAGCAGTCGACCGCCGGGGGCCTGGCGCGCTGCGCGCCGCTCAAGCGCTCGCGCGCGACAACTCGCCGCTGTCCTCGTCGCTCAACAGCAGCCGCGCAGACCCTGCCAGCTCACGCCACTGAAGCAGCGAAGTGGCACTGGCAATCGGCGCCACGATGCCTGGTTGCCGCATCTGCCAGGCCAGCGCCACCTGCGCCGGCGTGGCCTTGATGCGCGCGGCCACGGCGTCCAGCGCGGCCAGCACGCGCCAGCCGCGGTCGTTGAAGTACGCCGTCTTGACACCGGCCCCGCGTGGGCTCTGGGCCAGATCGGCCTGGTCGCGGTATTTGCCGGTGAGGAAGCCGCGCGCCAGTCCGAAGAAGTTGATGACGCCAATCTGCTCACGAACGCACAGGGCCTGCAGTTGATCCTCGTAGGGCGCGCGGTCGATCAGGTTGAACTGCGGCTGCAGCGTCTCGAAGCGTGGCAGATTCAACCGTGTGCTGGTGTCGAGCGCCTGCTGCAGGCGTGCCGCGCTGGTGTTGCTGGCGCCGATGGCGCGCCACGGGGTTATCAGCGCGGGCT
>JANOJJ010000005.1:0-3554 GCA_031408155.1 Rubrivivax sp. | reverse complement strand
CCGAGGCCGGCACCGGGGTCGGCAAGACCTTTGCATACCTGGTGCCGCTGCTGCTGGCGGGCGGCCGAGCGTTGGTCAGCAAGGCCACCAAGACGTTGCAGGATCAGCTCTTCCTGCGTGACCTGCCGCGTCTGGTGCAGCAGTTGGGGGTGCCGGTACATACGGCCTTGCTCAAGGGCCGGTCGAGCTACCTGTGCCGCCACCGGCTGCAGCAGGCACGCGCCAGCGCCCAGTTGCCCGACCGCTTTGCCGTGCGCGCGCTGGCGCGTGTCGAGACCTGGGCTCAGGCCACGCGCAGCGGCGATCTGGCCGAGGTCGACGGCCTGGACGAACGCTCTGCGGTGATTGCGCTGGTGACCAGTACGCGCGACAACTGCCTGGGTGTCGACTGCCCCGAATACCGCAACTGCCACGTCGTGCAGGCGCGGCGCGAGGCGATGGCGGCCGATCTGGTGGTCGTCAACCACCACCTGTTCTTTGCCGATATGGCCTTGCGCGACAGCGGCGTGGCCGAGTTGTTGCCGACCGTCGACGCCGCGGTGTTCGACGAAGCACACCAGCTGGTCGATGCCGGGGTGCAGTTTCTCGGCCAGACGCTGGGCACGGCCCAGGCGCTCGAGCTGGCGCGCGACCTGCTTGTCGTCGGCAACAGCCAGGCGCGTGGCCTGGCGCCGTGGCACGAGAGCGCCGCCGGCATCGAGAAGGCGGCAGGCGATCTGAGGCTGGCGTTGGCCGGTGAGATCCGAGAGCTGCGCGGACTGCGCAAGCTGCGTTGGGACGAACGGGCCGACAGCCCGGCACTGGCTGGCGCACTCGACGCGTTGCGTTCGGCGCTCGACGGCGCGGCCGAGCGGCTGGCCTCGGTGGCCGAGATCGGTCCCGACTTCGCCCGCCTGCAGCAGCGCGCGCAGGAGATCGGCACCCTGGCCGCGCGCTTCGAGCTGCCGCCCGACGAGGGCCGCGTGCGCTGGATCGACTTGTCAGCGCAGCAAGCGCGGTTGGTCGAGGCGCCGCTGGACATCCGCGACATGTTGAGCGAGCAGCGTGCGGGCACACCGCGGGCCTGGATATTCACCTCGGCCACGCTGGGTGACGACGACGCGCTGACCTGGTTCACGCGCCAGGCGGCGCTGGAGGATGCCGCCACCTTGCGCGTGAAGAGCCCGTTCGACTATGCCAGCCATGCGCGACTGTGGGTGCCGACGCGCTTTCCGCGGCCCAACGAAACCGCCCATCCGGCGGCCGTGGGTGCTTTGGCTGCACGCTGCGCCCATGCGCTGCAGGGCCGCACATTCGTGCTGACGACGACCTTGCGCGCACTCGAGATCGTGGCCTCGGCGCTGCAGGTCGAGGCCAATCTGATCGGTGCCAGCCTCGACGTGCTGACCCAGGGCTCGCAATCGCGACGGGCGCTGCTTGAACAGTTCGGCGACGGGCAGGGCAAGGTGCTGATCGGCTCGCACAGCTTCTGGGAGGGCATCGACATGCCCGGCGACGTGTTGCAGTGCGTGCTGATCGACAAGCTGCCGTTCCCGCCGCCGAACGACCCGCTGATCGAGGCGCGGGTGCGCCAGCTGCAGGCCCAGGGCCGCAACGCCTTCGACGAGCTGCACGTGGCCGAGACCGCGGTGTCCCTGAAGCAGGGCGCTGGACGCTTGATCCGCTCTGAGACCGATCACGGGCTGCTGGTCATCTGCGACCCGCGACTGCGCCAGATGGCTTATGGCCGGCGGCTGCTGGCCGCATTGCCGCCGATGGGCGTGCTGACCGAGGAAGCCGAGGCGCTGGACTGGCTGGCGCTGTTGGCCGGGATGAGGCAGACCGCATCGTCTACCAGACGCGCCACCACGGTTTCACCTGCGCCTTCGCACCGGCACCCATGACGTAGGTGCTGTTCGGGAAGTTGGTGCGCAGCACGCGCTCGGCCGAGTCGCGCAGCGGCAGCAACTGCAGCTTGTCGTAGCTCAGCACCATCAGCTGCAGCGCCTCTTCGGTGGCCGGCGCCTGTTGGAACTCGGTCACTGTCTGCTGAGCGCGGTTGGCCGCCGCGATGTAGGCGCCGCGGTTGAAGTAGTAGCGCGCCACATGCACTTCGTACGACGCCAGGGTGTTGACGATGTAGTCCATGCGCAGCCTGGCGTCGGCGGCATAGCGCGAGGCAGGGAACTGGTCGATCAGCTGCTTGAAGGCCTGGTACGCGTCACGCGACGCGCGCTGGTCCCGCTCGGCCAGATCCTGCCCGGCCAGGTTGCCCAGCAGCCCGAGGTTGTCGTTGAAGTTGATCACCCCGCGCAGGTACAACGCATAGTCGAGCGCCGGGCTCGACGGGTTGTACTTGATGAAGCGTTCGATGGTCGACAGCGCCTGTGCCTTTTCGTTGGTCTTCCAGTACAGGTAGGCCAGATCGAGCTGCGACTGTTGCGCCAGCAGCGTGCCGGCGCCCAGGCCTTCGACGCGCTCGAGCGCCTTGATCGCGCGGTCGTAGCTGCCGGCGTCGGCGTCCGACTTGGCCTCTGCATACAATTTCTCGGCAGTGCGACCACCGAACTCGTCCTTCGGGTCGGAAGCGCACGCGCACAGGAGCGTGACCGCCGAGCTGGCGAGCAGGGCTCGCACAAGGCGCCAACGGTGAAAGTGTTGCATCGGTGCTGTCGGTGCGGCGGGGCAAGCGGCCGCACCCTGGTTGAAGGCGGCGGATTATAGGAAGCAGATGAATCCGCCCGACCACAACCCCGCACGGACGGGCACACCGCCGATTGCCGACGCCGGTTGCTGCGCCGACATTGCCGATGCGGCCGAGCCCGAACGGCGCCGCTTCAGGGTCGATGAAACGGCGCACGGCCAGCGGCTGGACAAGCGGCTGGCAGCAGCAGCGGCCGAGTTCTCGCGCAGCCACCTGCAAGGCCTCGTCGAGGCCGGACATGTGCGTGTCGACGGCGCCCTGTGTACGCACAGCGCGCGCAAGCTGCGCGTCGGACAGGTCGTCGAAGTGGCGCTCGTTCCCACCGCCGAGAGCCTGGCCTTTCGGCCGCAGGCGATGGCGCTGCGCATCCTGTACGAGGATGGGCATCTGCTCGTCATCGACAAACCCGCCGGCCTGGTCGTGCACCCGGCCGCGGGCAACTGGAGCGGCACGCTGCTCAACGGCCTGCTGGCCCACCATGGCGCAGCAGCGCAGCTGCCGCGCGCCGGCATCGTGCACCGGCTGGACAAGGACACGTCGGGCGTGATGGTTGTCGGCAAGTCGCTCGTTGCGGTGACCGCGCTCGTGCGCGACATCGGCGCGCGGCTGGTGCAGCGACAGTACCTGGCCATCGCCTGGGGCGCAGTCGAGCCGGCCGTGCAGTGGATCGACGCGCCGATCGGCCGCGACCCGACACAGCGCACGCGGATGGCGATCGTGGCCAGCGGGCGGCCAGCGCAGACCGAGGTCGAACTGGTGTGCGTCCGTCAAGGCTTCAGTGCCTTGCGCTGCCGGCTGCACACGGGGCGCACGCACCAGATCCGGGTCCACCTGGCCTCTGGCAAGCACCCCTTGGTGGCGGACGCGCTGT
>JANOJJ010000849.1:0-1894 GCA_031408155.1 Rubrivivax sp. | reverse complement strand
AGGCCATCCCATTTGTTGACCGCAACCACCAGGGCGCGGCCTTTCTCCACGACATAGCCGGCGATGTGCGAATCCTGGTCGGAAATCTCGGCTTGCGCGTCGAGCACCAGCACCACCACATTGGCCTGGTCCACCGACTGCAGCGTCTTGATCACGGAAAACTTCTCCAGCGACTCGAACACCTGGCCGCGGCGGCGCAGCCCTGCGGTATCGATCAGGGTATAGCGCCGGCCGTCGCGCTCGAACGGGACATCGATGCTGTCGCGCGTGGTGCCCGGCTGGTCGAAGGCGATGACCCGGTTCTCCCCCAGCAGGCTGTTGATCAGGGTCGACTTTCCCACATTGGGGCGCCCGATGATGGCAATGCGAGGATGGTCGGCGAGCGGCGGCACCGAAGGCTCCGGCGCAAACCCGGCGAGCGCCAGATCGACGAGGTCGTGCACGCCTTCGCCATGTGCGGCGGAAATGGCGTAGGGTTGGCCGAGCCCGAGTTCGTGAAATTCGGCCGTGACCACGCCGGTATTCATGCCTTCCGCCTTGTTCACGGTGAGCAGCACCCGCCGGCCGGTCTTGCGCAGCAGGTCGGCGATGTTGCGGTCCTGCGGCGCGATCCCCTGGCGCACATCGACCATGAACAGGATCACGTCGGCCTCGGCGATGGCCTGCAGCGTCTGCTTCGCCATCTCGTGCGAAATGCCCTCCTTCGCCACCGGCTCGAAGCCGCCCGTGTCGACCACGAAGTAGGGCCTGTCCCCCACCCGGCCTTCGCCGTAATGGCGATCCCGCGTCAGCCCGGGCATGTCGGCGACGAGCGCGTCGCGGCTGCGCGTGAGCCGGTTGAACAGCGTCGACTTGCCGACGTTGGGCCGGCCGACGATGACTACGGTTGGTTTCATAGGTGGAGCATCAAGCGCGTGCACCCATACGGGGCAGGAATCCGAGCCCTGGTTCCGTTGGCGCGCCTGCGTCGAAGGCCTTGTCTATTTGGCGTTGAAGGCATACAGCCCGCCGTTGCGGGTCTGTATCAGAAAACCGCCGTTGGGCAGCATGACCGGATTGGTGCTGACCGGACTGCCGTCGGTCGCGACGCGTCCGACAAAGGCACCGGTGTCGCGGAGGAGAAAATGCACATAGCCCTGGATGTCGGCGACCACGATCTCGCGCCCGAGGGCGAGCGGTGCCGACAGATTGCGCAGGCGCAGCTTGTCCTGTTTCCACACGCTGGTACCGCCGATACGGTCGAGCGCATGCACCGCACCCTTGTCGTCGCTGACGAAGACATAGCGCGCATCGAGCGACAACCCGGACGTGCTCGACATCTCGCGCCCCCACACCGCCTGGCCGGTGGCTCGGTCGAAGCAGCCGATGCGACCCTGATAGGCGACCGCGCAGACCTCGCGCTCGCTGACGACCGGCACCCCGATCACATCGGTGACGCGCTCCAGCTCCGTGGCGCCGCGTGGCAGAGCGACGGTCGCGTCCCAGCGCACCGCGCCGCTGTCCAGATTGATCGCGACCAGCTTGCCGCCGGCAAAGCCGGCGTAGGCCACCCCCCCGGAGATGCTGATCCCCACGGGCGAGCGTATCGTAAGGGCTGGCGTGGCGCGCTGGTAATACCACTTGCGTCTGCCGTCCTTCGCATCCAGTCCGAAGATGCGGCCGTCGGCGCTGCGCACCACGACTAAATCGTCCGCTACCTGCGGCGCAGCCAGCACTTCGCTGCTCACCTGCGCCTTCCACAGCGCGGTGCCGTTGGCGTCGAACGCCAGCACTTCGCCCTTGCCGCTGCCGACGGCCACCAGCTTGCCGTCGGCGCCGACGCCGCCGGTCAGGCGCTCCCCGGTATTGATGCGCCACAGTTGCCTGCCGCTGCCGGCATCCAGGCGCGTGATCG
>JANOJJ010000817.1:0-5651 GCA_031408155.1 Rubrivivax sp. | reverse complement strand
GATCGTGCAGGAACTGATCGACGGCCTGTCGCAGTACATGGACAGCATGGGCTTCGAGACCACCGCCGACTTCCAGGGCCGCGCCCTGGGCACGGTGACCGACTGGCAGTACCTCGACCTCAACGTCGTCAGCAAGGCGGTGATCGCACAGGACGCCTGCATCCAGTGCGGGCGCTGCCACATCGCCTGCGAAGACACCTCGCATCAGGCAATCACGGCGCGCCGCCACGGCGTGCGCCACTACGAGGTGATCGAAGCGCAGTGCGTGGGCTGCAACCTGTGCGTCACGGTCTGTCCGGTGCCCGACTGCATCACGCTGCGTACCCTGGCGCCGGGCGAGGTGGACGCACGCACCGGCGCGGTGGTCAGCGCCGAGGCGGCCGACTGGACCACGCACCCGAACAACCCGATGCGCGCAGCGGCTGCCGTCTGAAGTAAAACCACCCCAAATCTTGCCAGGAGAGCGCCCATGTCCAGCCTGCTGATCCGCGGCGGCACCGTCGTCAACGCCGACCGCGAGTTTCACGCCGATGTGTTGTGTGCAGACGGGCGCATCGCCCAGGTCGGCGCGGCCCTGCAGACGCCAGCCGGCGCCCAGGTGCTCGACGCCGGCGGCCGCCTGCTGCTGCCTGGCGGCATCGACCCGCACACCCACATGCAACTGCCCTTCATGGGTACGGTGGCTGTCGACGACTTCTTCACCGGCACCGCGGCCGGCTTGGCCGGCGGCACCACCAGCATCATCGACTTCGTGATCCCCGACCCGCAGCAGCCGCTGATGGACGCCTACCGCACCTGGCGCGGCTGGGCCGAGAAGGCGGCCGCCGACTACGGCTTCCACGTCGCCATCACCTGGTGGAGCGACAGCGTGCGCGCCGACATGGGCACCCTGGTGCAGCAAGAAGGCGTGAACAGCTTCAAGCACTTCATGGCCTACAAGAACGCCATCATGTGCGACGACGAAACGCTGGTGAACAGCTTCCGGCGCGCGCTCGAGTTGGGTGCCATGCCCACCGTGCACGCCGAGAACGGCGAACTGGTCTACCTGCTGCAGCAAGAGGTGGTGAAGATGGGCATCACCGGCCCTGAAGGCCACCCCTTGAGCCGCCCGCCGATGGTCGAGGGCGAGGCTGCGAATCGGGCGATTGCCATTGCCGACGTGCTCGGCGTTCCGATCTACATCGTGCATGTCAGCTGCATCGAAGCCGCCGAGGCCATTGCGCGCGCCCGCGCGCGCGGTCAGCGTGTCTATGGCGAGGTGCTGGCCGGCCACCTGGTGATCGACGACAGCGTTTACCGCCACCCCGACTTCGCCACCGCCGCGGCCCACGTGATGAGCCCGCCGTTCCGGCCCAAGGGCCACCAGGAGATGCTCTGGCGCGGCCTGCAGTCGGGCCAGTTGCACACCACCGCCACCGACCACTGCGTGTTCTGCGCGCCGCAGAAGGCCGCCGGGCGCGACAACTTCACGCAGATCCCCAACGGCTGCGGTGGGGTCGAAGACCGCATGCGCGTGATCTGGGACGCCGGTGTCAACAGCGGGCGGCTCACGCCGAGTGAATTTGTCGCCATCACGTCGGCCAACTGCGCCAAGCTGTTCAACCTCTACCCGCAAAAGGGCTGCATCGTCGAAGGCGCCGATGCCGACATCGTGCTGTGGGACCCGCAGGCCACGAAGACGATCTCGGTCAAGACGCAGTTCTCCAAGGGCGACTTCAACATCTTCGAAGGCCGGACCGTGCGCGGCCTGGCCTCGCACACGCTGAGCCAGGGCCGGCTGGTCTGGGCCGATGGCGACCTGCGTGCCGTGCCCGGTGCCGGCCGTTACGTCAAACGCCCGGCCTTCGGGCCGAACTTCCAGGCCGCGGCGCGCCGCACGGCCGACCTGGCGCCCAGCGCCGTGGTCCGTTAGGAGGCAACGATGGAAACGACGACGACCACCCGGACCGACACCTTGCGCGTCAACGGTGCGCGGCTGTGGGATTCGCTGATGGAGCTGGCCCGCATCGGTGCCACAGCCAAGGGCGGCGTGTGCCGGCTCACGCTGACCGACCTCGACAAACAAGGGCGGGATCTGGTCACGCGCTGGGCCCGCGAGGCCGGCATGACGGTCGTGATCGACAAGATCGGCAATGCCTTCATGCGCCGCCCGGGGCGCGACATCAGCCTGCCACCGGTGATGACCGGCAGCCACATCGATACCCAGCCCACCGGTGGCAAGTTCGACGGCAACTACGGCGTGCTGGCCGGACTCGAAGTGGTGCGCACGCTCAACGACCACGGCATCGCGACCGACGCCCCGCTCGAAGTGGCCTTCTGGACCAACGAGGAGGGTTCGCGTTTCGTGCCGGTGATGATGGGTTCGGGCGTGTTCGCCCACGCCTTCACGCTCGAACATGCCTATGCCGCGCAGGACGTCGACGGCAAGACGGTCCGCGGCGAGCTCGAGCGCATCGGCTACATCGGCCCCGAAGAGCCCGGTGCACATCGGATCGGCTGTTATTTCGAGACCCACATCGAACAAGGCCCGGTGCTCGAGGACCACGACAAGACCATCGGCGTGGTCACCGGCGTGCTCGGTATCCGCTGGTACGACTGCATCGTCACCGGCATGGAAGCGCACGCCGGCCCGACGCCGATGGCGCTGCGCAGGGACGCGCTGCAGGTGGCCACGCGGCTGATGCAGGAGGTGGTGGCCTGCGCGCACCGCCATCCGCCGCATGGCCGCGGCACGGTGGGCATGGTGCAAGTGCACCCGAACAGCCGCAACGTGATTCCGGGCCGGGTCAAGTTTTCGATCGACCTGCGCAATGCGAGCGACTCGCTGTGCGACGCGATGGACGCCGACATCCGTGCGGTAGCCGCGCGGCTGGCGGCCGACAGCGGCTTGCCGATCGTCATCGAGCAGGTCTCGGCCTACCCGGCGCAACTGTTTCACGCCGATTGCGTCGACGCGGTCTCGCGTGCGGCGGCGATGCTCGGTTACTCGAACATGCCGGCGGTGTCGGGCGCCGGCCACGACGCGGTCTACATGGCGCGGCTGGCGCCGGCGGGCATGATCTTCATCCCGTGCAAGGACGGCATCAGCCACAACGAGATCGAAGACGCCAAGCCCGAGCACATCACGGCCGGCTGTAACGTGCTGCTGCACGCCATGCTCGAGCGCGCCGGCGTGGCCTGAGCGGATTGCCGCGGGAGCGTCACGGCCCGCGCCGCCGGCGCAACACCAGCAGCGCGAAGCAGCCGGCGCTGACCGCCAGCGCCAGCAGCAGCAGCGGGTTGCCCAGCGCCAGCACGGCGTGCCAGGCGTCAGCAGCCACCCAGCCTGGATAGGCGCGCAGCAACTCCAGCGTGTCCGACCCCTGCGTGTAGCGCAGCCCGGCCGGGCTGCGGCCGGCAACGAAGGCGTGGCCGGCGTTGCTCAACAGCGAACGCCCCAGATCCCACACCACTGCGTTGCCGTACAGCTTGTCGAGCAGGTTGCCCAGCACCACCGTGGCCGCGATCAACGCTGGCAGCCCCCAGCGCCCGAGCCAGGCCGACGCTGCCATCACCAGCAGGATGATCGGTGACAGCCACAGCGTGGCCAGCACGAGGCCGAGCGCCGCGCGCAGGAGCGTGCTGATCCAGGCCAGCGACAGCAGGCCCCAGGGCAGTGTGAACCAGTCGGCCACGCCGACGAAGCGGGCCACCAGCAGCAAGGACACGACATGCCCGGCCAGCATGCCGATGCCCAGCGCGGCGAGCGGAAACAGCAGCAGGTGCGCCAGCATCGGTGCTGCCAGGCTGGGCAGATGGCCGATCGGCAGCGACAGCCAGAACTCGATCGAGCGCTGCTGCTGATCGCGCCGGGCCAGGCCCGGCGTCTGCAACAGCGACGAGAACCAGGCCAGCACGAAGCTCAGCACGCCGGTGCCCACAATGGCCGCGGTGGCCAGCACCAGCGCCGGCACGCGGCTGAACTCGACCACCCCGTCGCCGTCGTCGAGATTGATCTGCACCTGCCCGACCAGCAGCACCAGCAAGGCGACGGACAGCGGCGCTGCAGTGACGACGATCCAGCCGATCTTGTGCTGCAGCCATTCGCGCTGCAGCAAGGTGGCAAAACGCTTGACGAATGAATTCATGGCCGGGCCTCGTTCAGAACTGGGTGCGGTGCGCCTCGGGCGCACGCGTGAGGGCGACGAACAGGTCGACCAGGCTGGGCCGTATGCGCCGGCCCAGCGCCTGCACCGACGCCGGCGGCTCGCCGTCGAACAGCGCAGCGCTGCCCCCTTGCACGCGGTAGCGCAGCAGAGGGTGCGCGGCCTCCATCTCGCTGGCCACGGCGGCGTCGTGGCTAAGCGCGACGAAGCGCTGGTCGATGTCCTCCAGGCTGAGCGACAGTGCCAGCCGCCCTTCGTTGAGCATCAGCACATCGGACAGCAGGCTTTCGACCTCTTCGACCTGGTGCGTGCTGATGACGACGCTGCGCTCGCCGTCGCACCATTCGTCGATCAGCATCTCGTAGAAGTCCTTGCGCGAGATCACGTCCAGGCCCAGCGTCGGCTCGTCCAGGATCATCAGCCTGGCGTCGATCGACGCGACCAGCGCCAGGTGGGCCTGCACGACCATGCCCTTGGACAGCGTCTTGACCTTGTCGGCCAGGCCCACGCTGGTGCGCTTGAGCAGCGTGCGCGCGCGCTCGGCCGAAAACCGCGGGTGCAACCCGCTCATCAGCGTGATCAACTCGCTCACGCGGGCCCAGCGCGGCAGCGTCGCCACGTCGGGCATGTAGCACACCGATTCGAGCAACTGCACCCGCTGGCGGTGCGGCTGCAGGCCGAGCACGGTCAGCTCACCAGCGCCGGTCGACAGGCCGACCATGGCCTTCATCAGCGTGGTCTTGCCGGCGCCGTTGTGGCCCAGCAGGCCGACCACGCGGCCCTTGGGGATCGAAAAACTGACGTCGTTCACGGCCACCTTGGGCCCATAGCGCAGCGTGAGGTTTCTCGCCTCGACGAGGATGTCGCTCATTGTTCCTCCCAGTTCAGGTCGCGCGCATCCAGGCCGAGTCGCTTGAGCCGCTGGCGCAGCCGCGGCCATTCGTGTTCGAGAAAGCGCTCGCGCTCGTCCGTCTTCAGCCGGTCGCGTGCGCCGCTCCGCACGTAGTGTCCCAGGCCGCGGCGGGTCTCGAGCAGGCCGCCGTCACCCAGCGCCTGCAGCGCGCGGTTGACCGTCAGCGGGTTGAGCAGGTATTTCCCGGCCAGCGTGCGCACCGACGGCATCGGGTTGCCTTCGGCCGGTTCACCGTCCAGCAGACGTGCGGCCAGCAGGTCGGCCAGTTGCTGGTAGATCGGCAGTCGTTGATCCCAGGTCGGCATCTGTCGCCACCGGTGTGTTGCTGAGGTAGCACACCATAGCGGCCGGCCGGCCGGACGTCCTGCGCGCAGCGACAGGGCGCAGCGCCGGCCGACGAACTGCAGATCGGTGGCGCGCCTACATCGCCGCCACCAGCATCGCCCGGTACTCGTCGCGCGTGGCGATGCGCGGGTTGGTCCGGTGGCAATGGTCGGCCATGGCGCCGTCGATCACGCGCTCGAACAGGTCTTCGGTCACACCCATCGCCTTCAGGCCACTGGGCAGGCCCAGGCGGGCGTTCAGCGCGGTGA
>JANOJJ010000719.1:0-5770 GCA_031408155.1 Rubrivivax sp. | reverse complement strand
CGGCCATGACCGACGGCGCGCCCACCGTGCTCGAAGCCGTCCAGGCCGATAGTGTGGCGCTCTACCACCACGGCCGCTGGTGGCGCGTCGGCCCGACGCCGCCCGATGCTGCGCTGGATGCGCTGGCGCAGTGGCTGGATGGCCGGCACGAGTTTGCCGACGACACCCGGCCGGTGTTCGTCACCGACCGGCTGGCGGCCGACTACCCCGCAGCTGCCGCCTACAGCGACGTGGCCAGCGGCCTGCTGGCCCTGCCGCTTGCGGCCAGCCGGGGCACGCTGCTGCTGTGGTTTCGCGCGCAGACGATGCAGACCGTGCAGTGGCGCGGCGACCCCGAGTACGACCCCAAGGTCATCGGGCCGCACGGCCTGCGCCTGACGCCGCGGCGCAGCTTCGAGCTGTTTGCGCAATCGGTGGCCGGGCGTTCGCTGCCGTGGCTGGACGTCGATGTCGCGCTGGCGCTGCGCTTTCGGGTGCTGGTGATGGAGCTGGTGGTCAGCCGCGCCGAGCGGCTGGCCGAGCTGAACATCGACCTGGCGCGCAGCAACGAGGAGCTCGACGCGTTTGCCTACGTGGCCAGCCACGACCTGAAGGAGCCCCTGCGCGGCATCTACAAGCACGCCCACCAGTTGCTCGAAGAATCACTGCTGGCGCCGGGCAGCGAGGGCCGCAACAAGCTCGAACGTCTGATGCGGCTGACGCTCCGGATGGACGCGCTGCTCGACTCGCTGCTGCACTTTTCGCGCGTCGGCCGGATGGCGCTGGACATGGAGCAGACCGACCTGAACAGCGTGGTCGCCGAGGCGCTGGAGATGGTCGATGCGCGGCGCCTGGAGCGGCCGTGCGAGATCAGCGTGGCAGAGGTGCTGCCCGAGGTGACCTGCGACCGCGTGCGGGTGCGCGAAATCTTCGTCAACCTGCTCTCCAACGCGCTGAAGTACAACGACCAGCCGGTCTGCCGCATCGAGATCGGCTGCGACCCGGCCGGCCAACCCAGCGCTGGTGCCAGTGCCGGTGCCGACCGGCCGGCCGGCACCGCCGGGTTGGCGGTTTTTTACGTCAAGGACAACGGCATCGGCATTGCGCCGCACCACGTCGAGCAGATTTTCAAGATGTTCAGGCGCCTGCACGGCCGCGACGACTACGGCGGCGGCAATGGCACCGGCCTGACCATCGTCAAAAAGCTCGTCGAGCGGCACGGCGGGCAGGTGTGGTTGCACTCGACGCCGGGGCAGGGCACGACCTTCTTGTTCACCCTCAGCGCAGCCACTGCCGCCTGATATGTCGACCCCACACGTGAACCTCGCCCCGGACGGCCCGCACATCCTCTTGCTCGAAGATTCGGACGACGACTACGACACTGTGCGCGAGGCGGTGCGTTTGTTCGGCTTGTCCGGCCCGCCGGCACGGCTGCACCGCGTGAGCAACGGCGACGCATGCCTGACACTGCTGCGCCGTGGCGCTGCCGAGCGGCCCGCGTTGCTGATGTTGGACCTTAATACGCCCAGCACCGACGGCCGTGAAGCGCTGCGGCAAATCAAGGCCGACCCGCTGCTGAAGACCATCCCGGTCGCCGTGCTGACGACGTCGGCGAACCCGGTCGATGTCGCGCTGTGCTACCAGTACGGTGTCAACGCGTACCACGTCAAGCCGATGCGCTACCCCGAGCATCTGCAACTGCTGGCGGGGCTGCTCAAGTACTGGCTCGTCGATGTGCTCCAGCCCACGTCGCCCGGGGTGGCTCCGTGACGCGCGAGCTGTGGCACATCGTCATCATCGACGACAACCCGGACGACCGGGCCGAGGCGCGCCGGCTGCTGCTGAAGGGCTCGGACCGCCGCTATGCCTTCACCGAAGCGCAGACCGGTGCCGACGGCCTCCGCGCGCTGGCCGATTGGTCCACCGCGCTGCACCGTTGCATCGTGCTCGACTACAACCTGCCGGACATGGATGCGCCGGAGTTTTTGGCCGCCATCCGGGGCAGCGACGGGGCGCCCGGCTGGCCGGTGGTTGTGTTCACCGGGGCCGACAGCACCGAAACCGGGCGCATCGCGCTGCGCGCCGGTGCACACGATTACGTCGGCAAGGGCTGGTTGACCCCGCAAGTGCTGGTGCGGGCGGTCGAGAACGCCGCCGAGCGCTGGGCGATGGCCCGTGACCTGCGCCAGCAAACCGCCGCAGCGCAAGCCAGCGAGCAGCACTTCCAGGCGCTGGCACTGGCCACGTCCGACATCGTGTACCGCATGTCCGCCGACTGGTCGTTGATGTATCCGCTGGTTGGCCGTGCGCTGGTCGCCAGCACCGATGTGCCACTCGAGCGCTGGGCTTGGCTGGAACAGAACGTGCCGGCCGATGAGCACGCCCGCGTCCGGCAGGCCATCGCTGAAGTTGTCTCCAACAAAGCGCTTTTCTCGCTCGAGCACCGCGTGCGGCGGCCCGACGGCACCCTCGGTTGGATCTCCTCGCGCGCGGTACCGGTCCTCGATGTGGACGGCAGCGTGCGCGAGTGGTTCGGTGCGGCCAGTGACATCACGGCGCGCAAGGCCGCCGAAGCGGCACTCGCAGGCAGCGAGGCGTTCGCCCGCAGTGTGGTCGGCGCCAGTGCCGACTGCATGAAGGGCTTGACGCTCGACGGCCGCTTGATGTGGATGAACGACAACGGCCAGCGGCTGATGGAAGTGGGCGACTTTGCCGCACTGCAAGGCAGCGAATGGGCCAGCCTGTGGGAGTCCGGTGGCCTGCGGGCGCAGGCCGAGGCGGCGCTGGCCACCGCCCGCGCCGGCGGCATTGGCCGTTTCACCGGCTTTTGCCCCACGGCCAAGGGTACGCCGCGCTGGTGGGACGTGGCGGTGACTGCCATCCCCGGCCACGACGGCCTGGCCGAACAACTGCTGGCAGTGTCGCGCGACGTGACCGAGCAGCGGGCTGCCGACGACGCCACCCGGAGCGTGGCCGCACGCCTGCAACTGGCGCTGGACTGTTCCGGCGTGGTGCTGTTCCAGCAGGACATGGCGCTGCGCTATACCTGGATCTACAACCCGGCGTTGGGTTTTGAGGCGTCGCAGGTGGTCGGCAAGCTCGATACCGATTTGATGGAGCGTGCCGACGAAGCCGAGGCCGTCATGGCTCTGAAGCAGCAGGTGCTGCAGACCGGTGTCGGGCAGCGGCGCGAGGTGGTCATTCACTACCACGGCGTGGCGATCTTTTACCGGCTGCTGGTCGAACCGCTGTGCGATGCCGGTGGGGCGCTCACCGGCGTGACCTGCGCCGTCATCGACATCACCGACCTCAAGCTGGCCGAGCAGGCCTTGGTTGACCGCGACCAGCAAAAGGACAACTTCCTCGCCACGCTGGCCCACGAGTTGCGCAACCCGCTGGCGCCGATCAAGAGCGGGCTGGAGTTGCTGGCCCGCGTCGGCCACGAAGCCCCGACGCGTGAGCGATTGATCGGCATGATGAACCGCCAGCTCAACCAGCTCGTGCGCTTGATCGACGACTTGATGGAGGTCTCGCGCATCGCCAGCGGCAAGCTCCAGCTGCAGCGCGAGCGGGTCGACCTGCGCGAGATTGCCCGGCTGGCGGCGCAGGAATGCCAGCAGCCGTTTGAGCGGGCTGGCCACCGCTTGACGCTGGCGCTGCCGCCCGGCCCGATGCCGGTGCTGGGCGATGCGATGCGCCTGGTGCAGGCCGTGTCGAACCTGCTGCGCAATGCCTGCAAGTACACCGACCCCGGCGGCCACATCACGCTGACGGTGAGCGGTGATGGAGGTGATGGTGCCATCGGCAGCGCGCGCCTCGCCGTGCAGGACGACGGCCTCGGCATTCCGGCCGAGATGATCGAGCGCGTGTTCGACATCTTCACGCAGGTCGATCGCACCCTTGACCGCTCGCAGGGCGGCCTGGGCATCGGCCTGGCCTTGGTGCGCAGCCTCATGCGCCTGCACGGCGGCGACGTGCACGCCGCCAGCGCCGGGCCCGGCCTGGGCAGCTGCTTCACCCTCGCGATGCCGCAGCTGCCGCCCGCCGAGGACACGGCAGCGCCGACCCCGACCCCGATACCACTACCGGCCGGTGGCGTTGCGCGGTCGCTGAAGCTGCTGGTGGTTGACGACAACGTCGACGCCGCGCAGTCCTTGGCGATGCTGCTGGCGCTCGACGCGCACGAGGTGCGCCTCGCCCACGCCGGGGATCAAGCGCTGGTGGTGGCTGAAGGCTTCAGGCCCGACGTGGTGTTCTGCGACCTCGGGCTGCCGGGCTTGGCCGGGGTGGACGTGGCCCAGGCGCTGCGCCGCCAGCCCCACTTTGCACACACGCTGCTGGTGGCCTTGAGCGGCTGGGGCAATGCAGACGACCGCCGCCGCACGCGCGAGGCCGGCTTCGACGCCCACTTGACCAAGCCCGCCAGCCGCGCTGCGCTCTCCGCTTTGCTGCGCGGTGTGGCGTCAGCCGACGAGGGGGCGGGGCACTGACCCCGCGCGTGTCATGCGGGCCAGTCAGTCCGCCGGCCGCGTCGGGAACAACCGCCGCAGTTGTTTCGAGCTGACCGGCTTGACGAGGCAGTAATCCATGTCCGCGATGCGGGCGTCGACCAAAGGGTCGAGCCCCTGGATCCCGGTCACACCGATGAGGATCACGTCGGCGCCGTACAGCTGCCGCAGTGTGGCCGCCAGCTCGGTGCCGGTGGTGCCGGGCATTTGCACATCGAGCAGCACGCAATCGGCCGGGTCCTCGGCCATGGCTGCGCTGGCCGAGCGGGCGTCATACGCCACCCGCACCTGGTGGCCGTCAAGTCGCAGCAGCTCGGCCAAGGTGTCGGCGTTGTCGCGGGCGTCGTCCACGACGATCAGCTTGAGGGCGCCGCTGGCGGGGGGGGCGTGGGCGGGAGACGAGATCAAAACGGGCGCTCCAGGCGGGTTGTGCGTGCAAGAGCCCAGGGCTCATGCGGGCAGGGACAAAAAGGCATGGCCGTAATGTAGATTGGAAATTTGCGTTGGTAGTCAAAATCGATTCGCGCTGGCAGCGAAAGCTTCATGCAAACATGGGGTGGCCACCAACCGTCGGAGGGGCTCAGCTAGGATGCACTCGTCGCAACCCGGAGCCCACCCATGATCAAAACCCGCGCCGCCGTCGCCTGGAAAGCCGGCGCCCCCCTGACGATTGAAGAGGTGCAACTCGACGGCCCGCGGGCCGGTGAGGTACTGGTCGAGGTCAAGGCGACCGGCATCTGCCACACCGATTACTACACGCTGTCCGGCGCCGACCCCGAGGGCATCTTTCCCGCCATCCTTGGTCACGAAGGCGCGGGCATCGTGCTCGAAGTCGGCGAAGGCGTCACTTGGCTGAAGCCGGGCGATCATGTGATTCCGCTCTACACGCCCGAATGCCGGCAATGCAAATTCTGCCTCTCGCGCAAGACCAATCTCTGCCAGGCGATCCGCTCGACCCAGGGGCGCGGCCTGATGCCCGACGCGACCTCGCGCTTCTCGATCAACGGCCAGCCCATTTTTCATTACATGGGCACGTCCACGTTCTC
Organism: Rubrivivax sp.; assembly: GCA_031408155.1. Taxonomy (GTDB): domain Bacteria; phylum Pseudomonadota; class Gammaproteobacteria; order Burkholderiales; family Burkholderiaceae_C; genus Rubrivivax. Next base: position 237 of record JANOJJ010000719.1, on the reverse strand, counting down.
GAACCACATCGTCGTGCCCGGTATCGCGCTGGCCAAGATCCGCCCGGATGCGCCGTTTGACAAGGTCTGCTATATCGGTTGCGGCGTCACCACCGGCGTCGGCGCGGTGCTGTTCACGGCCAAGGTCGAGCCGGGCGCCAATGTGGTGGTGTTCGGCCTCGGCGGCATCGGCCTGAATGTGATCCAGGGCGCCAAGATGGTGGGCGCCGACAAGATCATCGGCGTCGACCTGAACCC
>JANOJJ010000630.1:0-4355 GCA_031408155.1 Rubrivivax sp. | reverse complement strand
CCTTCGGGCCGGGGTACCCAAGGGCGCTGGGCGGTGTTGCGCCGCTTGCCCAGGCGGCCAGCATGGGCTGCGCGCCGCGCCTTGCCCAGCGCCCTTGGCCACCCCGGCGCGGGCGCGATCGATTGCCTCTCAGCCTCTCAGCCTCTCAGTTCGTCGGTCTGGGTTGCAGTGCGGCCAGTTCGGCTTCGGTGACGACCTCGAACACGCGCACCACCTTCTGCACGCCGTTGACCGAACGCGCCACCTCGGCAAATCGCGCGGCCTCGCGCTCGGTCACGCGACCCATCAGGTAGACGATTCCGCGTTCGGTAACGACCTTGGCAGCCTGCGCCTGCAGGTCCTTGGCGTCGACGAATGAGGCCTTGACCTTGCCGGACAGGATGCTGTCGTTGGTGCGGTCACCGACCGTGCTGGTCGCGACGACCATCAGGTCGTTGACGACCGAGCGCACATTCTCGACCCGGCCGACGATCTGCTCGATCGCTAGGCGATCGGCCTCACGCGGGACTTCGCCGGTGATCAGGGCGAGCCGGTTGTAACTCGTCACGTTGACATGCGCCGGCAAAGCAAGCTCGCGGATGCGGGCCAGTGACTTGAACTCGATTGCCTGATCCTCGACCTGGGTGCCGGAGGTGCGGCGGTCGATCACCATCATCGTGCCGCCGACCATCGCGCCGCCGATCAGCAGCGCCGCACAGCCCGGCAAGGTGGTGGCAGTGATGGTCGCCGCCAGGGCGATCGCCAGCGTTCGGGTCGACAGGCCCAGCGAGGCGCTTGCGGGGTTACGGTTCGAATTCATTCCTGGTCTCCCATCAGTTGGACGTCAACCGCGTCGCACAGCGCGTGCAGCACCAGCAACTGGGCTTCGAGCACGCGGCTCGTGCGTTCATGCGGCACGGTGATCAGAACGTCGGTCTCGGCCAAAGTTTCACGCAGACCGGCGCCGCTCGTGCCCACCAGCAGCACCACGGTCATGTCCTTGCCCTGCGCGGCGCGCACGGCGGCCATGCTGGCGTCGAGGTCAGCCGCCGCCGGGTCAACCAGCAGCAGCAGGTCACCAGGCAGGCCCAGGGCCTGGATCGCGCGGGGCTCGGGAGCAATGCTCACCGCGGCCAGCGGCGGCCGTTGGCGCTCGAGCCGGCCCACCAGCAGGGTGGCGACATGTTGCGCCAACCAGGCCCCACCGCCCTGGCCGCACAGCAGCAGCTTGCCACCGGCGGTGAGCGCACTGACCACTGCACCGACGGCCTCGGCGATCGGCCGCGCCAGCGCTTCGGCGGTCTGGTACTGGAGGTCGGCACCTTCGAAGAACTGCTGCTGGATGCGCTGTTCGAGCATGGACACTCATCATATGCGAGCGCCGGCGCACGGATGGTGCGTCAGCCGCCATCAAAGGCACCTGGTATCCATTCGATGCAACCCTTGTCGATCGCAACGACGTCGAAGCGACAGGGCGGCAGCACCGGCAGCCGCAGCAGGTAGTGGTGCGCGGCCAGCCGCAGCCGGGCGAGCTTGGCAGTGCCGATGCTGGCGGCGGCGCCGCCGTGGCCACTGTCACTGCGGCTGCGCACCTCGACGAAGACCAGCGTGCCGTCGCGGTCACGCAGGACGAGGTCGATCTCGCCGCCGCGCGAGCGCGGGCCGCGAGCGACTCGATAATTGCGCTCCACCAACCGCAAGCCCTGGCGTTGCAGATGGGCCAGGGCGAGCGCCTCGGCTTCGTCGCCGAGCTGCTTGCTGACCGGGGCGCCTGCCTTGTCGATCATCGATACCTCCCTGCTTCTGGCCGCCGCCGCCGCGGCAGCCGGGCAGCAGAACTACCCGCCGTCCACCCTGTACCTGGTGGCCACTCCGATCGGCAACCTGGCTGACATCACGCTGCGTGCGATCCATGTGCTGGCCCAGGTGCAGGCGGTGGCTTGCGAGGATACGCGCGTCACCTCGCGGCTGCTGTCGCACCTGGGCCTGGACAAACCGCTTTTTCGCCCTGCACGCGCACACCGTGGTCCAGGCTGCCGACGCGGTGGTCGCGCGCCTGTTGCGTGGTGACTCGGTGGCCTACGTCAGCGACGCTGGCACGCCGGGCGTTTCGGACCCCGGCGCACGGCTGGTGGCGGCCGCCACGGCGGCTGGCTTGCGCGTGGTGCCGGTCCCGGGGCCGAGCAGCGCGCTGGCGGCGCTGAGCGTGGCCGGTGACACGCGCAGTGCGGGCTTTGCCTTTCGCGGCTTTCTGCCAGCCAAGGGCAACGAACGGCGGCTGGCCCTGCAGGCCGTGCTGGCCGCAAGCGATACCCAGCTGCTGTTCGAGGCGCCGCATCGCATCGAAGCGCTGGCCGCGGCGCTGGCGGAGCTGGCGCCGGCGCGGCGCGTGACCCTGGCGCGCGAGCTCACCAAGCAGTTCGAAAGCGTGCTCACCCTGGCGGCTGCCGAACTGCCGGCCTGGCTTGCGGCCGACGCCAACCATCGGCGTGGCGAATTCGTGCTGGTGCTGCACGCCTTGCCGGCGCCGGAAGCGGCGCTGTCACAGGCCGCCGAGCAGCTGCAGACCCTGACCGTGCTGCTGCGTGAACTGCCGCTGCGCCAGGCGGTGACGCTGGCGGCCGAGCTCACCGGCGCGTCACGCAACCGGCTCTACGACGAGGCCTTGCGTTTGCAGCGGGCCGAGTAGGGGCGCGCGCCGTCGGGTCTGCCGACCGGCTGCGGCCGGGCCTCCCTACAATCGGCCGATGATCATGCGCGAACCGACTCTCGAACGACTGGCCGTCGCCCAGGCCCTGATGCTCGAGCCTTTCGGGCTCGATGAATCGGTGCTGGCGCGGGCGCTGTCGACCATCCGCGAGCACCGCGTCGACGACGCCGACCTGTACTTCCAGACCACCCGCCACGAAGGCTGGAGCCTGGAAGAAGGCATCGTCAAGAGCGGCAGCTTCAGCATCGACCAAGGGGTGGGTGTGCGCGCCGTGGTCGGCGAGCGTACGGCGTTCGCCTATTCGGACGACATCTCGCAAGCCTCGCTGCTGGACGCCGCGCGCACCGTGCGCACCATCGCCTCGGCCGGGCAAGACCGGCGCGTGAAGCTGGCCCGTGCGCCGCGCGTGGCAGCCAGCCGCACGCTGTATTCAGGGCTTGATCCGATCGCTTCGCTCGACAGCACGCAGAAGGTGGCGCTGCTCGAGAAGACCGAGCGCCTGGCGCGCTCGAAGGACCCGCGCGTCGTCCAGGTGATGGCCAGTCTGGCGGCTGAATTCGACGTCGTGATGGTGGCTCGCGCCGATGGCACGCGCGCTGCCGACGTGCGTCCGCTGGTGCGCCTGAGCGTGACTGTGATCGCCGAGCAGGACGGCCGGCGCGAGGTGGGCAGCGGTGGTGGCGGCGGGCGCTTTGGCCTGGGCTACTTCCAGCACGATGTGATCGAGCGTTATGTGCAGCAAGCCGTCAACGCGGCGCTGACCAACCTGGACAGCCGACCGGTGCCCGCCGGCGACATGACGGTGGTGCTCGGCCCGGGCTGGCCCGGCGTGCTGCTGCACGAGGCCGTCGGCCATGGCCTGGAGGGCGACTTCAACCGGCGCGGCTCCAGCACCTTCGCCGGCCGCGTGGGGCAGCGCGTGGCGGCCAAGGGCGTGACGGTGCTCGACGACGGAACGTTGCCGGACCGGCGCGGCTCGCTCAACGTCGACGACGAGGGCTGCGCGACGCAGCGCACGGTGCTGATCGAAGACGGCATCCTGCGCGGCTACATCCAGGACAACATGAACGCGCGGCTGTCGGGCGTCAAGTCCACCGGCAACGGCCGCCGCGAGAGCTATGCCCACGTGCCGATGCCGCGCATGACCAACACCTACATGCTCGGCGGCGACAAGGAACCGGCCGAGATCGTGGCCAGCATCAAGCGCGGCCTGTACGCCACCAACTTCGGCGGTGGCCAGGTCGACATCACGAGCGGCAAGTTTGTCTTCTCGGCCAGCGAGGCCTTCTGGGTCGAGAACGGCAAGGTGCAGTACCCGGTCAAGGGTGCCACCATCATCGGCAACGGCCCGGTCGCCCTGACCCGTGTCAGCCTGATCGGCAACGACATGCAGCTCGACACCGGCGTCGGCGTGTGCGGCAAGGAAGGCCAGAGCGTGCCGGTGGGTGTGGGCCAGCCCACGCTGCGCATCGACCGGCTCACGGTCGGAGGTACTGCGTGAGCATGGCGTCGGCCAGCGTCACGTTGGCCGACATCGAGGCCGCTGCAGTCCGGCTGACGGGCCAGGTGCTGGACACCCCTTGCGTCGAGTCGCGCACGCTCGGGCAGATTCTCGGTTGCCAGGTCTTCCTGAAGTTCGAGAACCTGCAGTTCACCGCCTCGTTCA
>JANOJJ010000619.1:0-9078 GCA_031408155.1 Rubrivivax sp. | reverse complement strand
CTCGGTGGCTTCCTTGCGGTAGCGGGCGATGAAGGGCACGGTCGAGCCGGCGTCGAGCAGCGCGACAGCGGTCTGAACTTGCGCCGGCCGGGCCTTGAGCTCGGCGGCGATCTGCAAAACGATGGGATCCAATGGGCGAAGCCCGGGCGGGCGCTGAAAGCGGCGCAGTGTAAGCGTGCCGCCCGCGCGACCACACGCGCGACCCTGTCGCGCAGGCCGGGGCACAGCACCGCCGACCCCGCGCGCACCACAAGACACCCAATGACGGTGCATTTCTCAGGTTCATCGCCACAAAACGCCCAGCTTCGGTGCACACAGACGCACCGGCATCGGCACGCGAATTGCACGCATCGGTGCGCCGCCGGCGCTTCTCAGGTGCGCACGCACCAACACCGGACCCTTCAACCCACACGGAGACTCCCTTGGACCAAGTCAAACAGGGCACCGACGCGCTGTTCATCCTGCTCGGCGCCATCATGGTGCTGGCCATGCACGCCGGGTTTGCCTTCCTGGAGCTGGGCACGGTGCGCAAGAAGAACCAGGTCAATGCCCTGGTCAAGATCCTGGTCGACTTTGCGGTCTCGACCATTGCCTACTTCTTCGTCGGCTACCTCATCGCCTATGGCGTGGATTTCTTCGCCGACGCCCAAACGCTGTCGCAGAAGAACGGCTACGAGCTGGTCAAGTTCTTCTTCCTGCTGACCTTTGCCGCAGCCATTCCGGCGATCGTCTCGGGCGGCATTGCCGAAAGGGCGCGCTTCGGTCCGCAGTTGATCGCAAGCGCAGCGCTGGTGGGGCTGATCTATCCGGTGTTCGAAGGTGCAGTCTGGGGCGGCCGCTTCGGCCTGCAGGGCTGGATCAAGGGCCTGACGGGCGTGGAGTTCCATGACTTCGCCGGCAGCGTGGTCGTGCATGCGGTGGGCGGCTGGATCGGCCTGGTGGCGGTGCTGCTGCTGGGCGCGCGGCACAACCGCTACCGCAAGGACGGTGCGATGAGCGCCCATCCGCCGTCGTCCATACCCTTCCTGGCGCTGGGCGCCTGGGTGCTGGCGGTGGGCTGGTTCGGCTTCAACGTGATGAGTGCGCAGACGATCGACAAGATCTCGGGCCTGGTCGCCGTCAACTCGTTGATGGCGTTGGCGGGCGGCACGCTGGTGGCAGCGCTGGCGGGAAAGAACGACCCCGGCTTTGCCTACAACGGCCCGCTGGCCGGCCTGGTGGCGGTTTGCGCGGGCTCGGACGTGATGCACCCGGCCGGCGCGCTGGTGGTGGGCGGCGTGGCCGGCGCGATCTTCGTCGTCTTGTTCACGCTGACGCAGAACCGCTGGAAGATCGACGATGTGCTGGGCGTGTGGCCACTGCACGGCCTGTGTGGTGCCTGGGGTGGCATCGCCTGCGGCATCTTCGGCACGCAGGCGCTGGGCGGCCTGGGCGGGGTCAGCCTGTCGGCGCAACTGCTGGGCACGCTGACGGGCGTGCTCTGGGCGCTGGCCGGCGGTGTGGTGGTCTACGGCACGATCAAGCTCACGATGGGCCTGCGCCTGTCGGCTGAAGAAGAGCACGAAGGCGCCGACCTGTCGATCCACCGCATTGGCGCCACGCCGGAGCGCGAAGCCAGCTGGTGACGCTCCGGGCTACTGCGTGCCGAAGCTGTCGTTGAAGGTGAAGATCAGCGACACGTAGAACAGCGTCGAGAAGAACAGACCGGCCGGCAGACCGATCAGTGGCGCCAGCTGGCCCAGTCCGAGCAGGCCGAACAAGACCGCGCTGAGCAGGCCGAAACCCAGCATCAGACCGAACCAGGTCAGGCTGTAGACGATGAAGGCGCCGCGGCAGCGCCACAGCGCCAGAGTGCTGGAGAACAGGGCCTGGCCGGCGCTCTGGTGCGCCCAATGCACCAGGGCCGGGGCATGCCAGAAGGGGATCGACACCAGCGTCAGCAGCGCCGCACCGACCAGGGTGCCGCTGACCATGCCGCGTTCGGTCAGCAAGGCATCGATCTCGGCTTGCGGCGTGTCCGGCCGTCGCATCATGTCGAGCGCACGCGAGAAGCCGCCGTCGGCCACCAGGTCGGCCAGCATCAGGCTGGCGGCCACCGCCAGCCCGTAGCCCGCGCACAGCAGCAGCAGCGCCCAGCGCTGCGCCCGCGGGCCGCGCAGCGGTTCGATGAACTGCGAGGGGCCGACCGGGCCGTCGAGCAGCGCCGACTGGCTGGCCACCATGAAGCCCAGCGACAGCAGCGGCACCAGCATGATCTGCAGCACGCCGCCGACCACCGGCACCAGGGCCGCAAACAGCGCCGCAAAGAGGAACAGCACGAACAGGCTGGTAAAGGCCAGCGGCCGCTTGAGGTACAGCCGCAGTCCGTCACGCACCCAGTGCGCGCCGCGAGCGGGGCCGACGGCCTTGAGGATCATCGCCATGGCGGTGGACTCGAAGTAGGGGTCACTGCGGCGGATGCCAGGGCTCGATGATGCGCTCGCGCAGCACGCGCTCGAAATGAGCCGGGTCCTTGGCGTGCAGCAGCGTGGCATCGCGCGGCAGGTGCCAGTCCCACAGGCGCGACAGCCAAAAGCGCAGCGCCGCCGCACGCATCAATGCAGGCAGCAGGCGGCGCTCGGCGCCGTCGAGTGCGCGCACGCCGTCGTAGGCGGTCATGAAGGCGCAGGCGCGGTCCTCGGCCAGGCGGCCGCTGTCAAGATCGGTGCACCAGTCGTTCAGGCACACCGCCAGGTCGAACAGCAGGCTGTCGATGCCGGCGAAGTAGAAGTCGAACAAGCCGCACAGCCGGTCTTCGCCCGCGGTGGCGTCGAACATCACGTTGTCGCGGAACAGGTCGGCGTGGATGTGGCCGCGCGGCAGCGCCTGTCCCGCGGGCGATGCAGCCAGTTCGGTCTGGAAAGCCAGCTCCGATTGCAGCAACGCGGCCTGCGCCGGCTGCAGATGCGGCAGCACGGCCGGTGTTACCTCCTGCCACCAGGCCAGGCCGCGCAGGTGCGGCTGCTGGAAGGCGAATTCGGCACCGGCCCGGTGCGCGCGCGCCAGCACCTCGCCGACCTGCGCGCACAGCTCGGCGTCGGGTGCCAGGCGATGGCTGCCGGGCAGCCGGGTGACGACGGCGGCCGGTTTGCCGGCCACGCTGTGCAGGATCTCGCCGCGGTCATCGGCCTGCGGCGCCGGCACCGGGATGCCGTGCCGCGCCAGGTGCTCCATCAGCCGCAGGTAGTAGGGCAGCTGCTCGCGCGTCAGGCGCTCGAACAGCGTCAGCACCCAGTGGCCGCGCACCGTGGTGGCGTAGTAGTTGGTGTTCTCGATGCCCGCGCGGATGCCGCGCAGGTCGGTCAAGGCACCCAGTCCCAGGCGCCTGACGAGGCGATCGGCCTCGTCGAAGCCGACTTCGGTGTAGACCGCCATCGCGCGGTCTAGAACTTCAGCACAGACCAGACGCGCTGGCCGATGGCGCGCTTGTCTTGTGACAGGTCACGTCCACCGTTGGCCGGCAAGACCTCGTAGGCACGCGCGCCGCCGACCTTGCTGTAGACGACGATGCGTTGGGTCTGGCCGCGCACGCGAAACTCCTCGATGCGCACGCCGTCGTCCTCGGTCACCTTGCGTTCGACGACCGGCTCACCGCCGCGCGGGCCGATGTCTTGCGCCATGCCGGGCACGGGCAGCAACAGGGCGGCCATGGCAGTCAGGCGGAGGGCGCGGGGCATCGTCCGCATTCTACGCAGGCGCCACAATCGACGAATGAGCGACAAGACGATGCTGCTGGTGGACGGTTCGAGCTACCTCTACCGGGCCTACCACGCGATGCCCGACCTGCGTGCGGGCGACGGCTTTCCGACCGGCGCCATCCACGGCATGGTGGCGATGATGAAGCGCCTGCGCGAGCAGGTCCCGGCCGATCATGCGGCCTGTGTCTTCGACGCCAAGGGCCCGACCTTCCGCGACGCCTGGTACCCCGAGTACAAGGCCCAGCGCTCGCCGATGCCCGACGCGCTGCGCCAGCAGATCGAGCCCATCCACGAGGTGGTGCGCCTGCTCGGCTGGCCGCTGGTCGAAGTGCCCGGCATCGAAGCCGACGACGCCATCGGCACCCTGGCCCGCGCGGCCGCGGCCAGCGGCCACCAGGTCGTGATCTCCACCGGCGACAAGGACCTGGCGCAACTCGTCACGCCGGCGGTCACGCTGATCAACACGATGAGCAACGAGCGGCTCGACGTCGACGGCGTAATGGCCAAGTTCGGCGTGCCGCCCGATCGCATCATCGACTTCCTGACGCTGGTCGGCGACGCGGTCGACAACGTGCCGGGGGTGGACAAGGTCGGCCCCAAGACGGCGGCCAGGTGGATTGCCGACTTCGGCTCGCTCGATGGCGTGATGGCCGCCGCCGGCGGCATCAAGGGCGCGGCCGGCGACAACCTGCGCAAGGCGCTCGAATGGCTGCCCACCGGCCGCAAGCTGATCACCGTGCTGACCGACTGCGACCTGGCCGGCCATGTGAGCGGATGGCCGGCGCTGCAAGCGCTGGCGTTGCTCGAGGCCGACCGGGCGGGCCTGCTCGACTTCTACCAGCGCTACGGCTTTCGCAGCTGGCGCAAGGAACTCGAAGAGTCGTTCGGAGTGGCTGCCGCGACCAAGCCTGCACCGGATGCGACGGGCGCCCCGGCGTCAAGCCCGGCCGCGGCGCTGGTGCGCGAGTACGAGACGATCACCGACTGGACCCGCCTGGACGCCTGGATCGAGCAGCTGCGCGGCGCCGAGCTGGTCGCGCTCGACACCGAGACCGACTCGCTCGACGCCATGAAGGCACGGATCGTCGGCTTGTCGTTCGCCACCGAGCCGGGTCGCGCCGCCTACGTGCCGCTGACCCACGACTACCCCGGTGCGCCCGAGCAACTGCCGCGCGACGAGGTGCTCGCCCGCCTGAAGCCGTGGCTGGAAGACGAGTCCTGTCCGAAGCTGGGCCAGAACATCAAGTACGACCTGCACGTGTTCGCCAACTCGGGGCTGATCGTGCGCGGCTACCGCCACGACACCATGCTGCAGAGCTACGTGATCGAGGCTCACAAGTCGCACAGCCTGGAAAGCCTGGCCGAGCGCCACCTCGAGCGCAAGGGCCTGAGCTACGAAGACCTGTGCGGCAAGGGGGCGAGCCAGATCCCGTTCTCGCAGGTCGAGATCGCGCGTGCCGCCGAGTATTCGGGCGAGGACAGCGAGATGACGATGCACGTGCACCGCACGCTGTGGCCGCGGCTCGAGGCGGAGCCCCGGTTGCGCGAGATCTACGAGCGCATCGAGCTGCCGGTGGCCGTCATCCTCGAGCGCATCGAACGCACCGGTGTGCTGATCGACCCGGCGCTGCTGGCACGGCAAAGCCACGAACTGGCCGAGCGCATGGTGGCCGCCGAGCAGCAGGCCTACGCCATCGCCGGCCAGCCCTTCAACCTGGGCAGCCCCAAGCAGATCGGCGAGATCCTGTTCGGCCGGCTGGGCCTGCCGGTGAAGAAGCGCACCGCCTCGGGCGCACCGAGCACCGACGAAGAGGTGCTGCAGGAACTGGCGGCCGACTTCCCGCTGCCGGCGCGCATCCTCGAGCACCGCAGCCTGGCCAAGCTCAAGGGCACCTACACCGACAAGCTGCCGCTGATGGTCAACCCGGCCACCGGCCGCGTGCACACCAACTACGCGCAGGCAGTGGCGGTGACGGGGCGGCTGGCCAGCAACGACCCCAACCTGCAGAACATCCCGATCCGCACGCCCGAGGGCCGGCGCATCCGCGAGGCCTTCATCGCGCCGCCCGGGCACCACATCGTCAGCGCCGACTACTCGCAGATCGAGTTGCGCATCATGGCCCACATCAGCCAGGACCCGGGCCTGCTGAAGGCTTTTGCCGACGGCATCGACGTGCACAAGGCCACCGCCAGCGAGGTCTTCAATGTGTCGGTGGCGGAGGTGTCGTCAGAGCAGCGGCGCTATGCCAAGGTCATCAATTTCGGCCTCATCTACGGCATGGGGGCGTTCGGGCTGGCCAGCAGCTTGGGGCTGGAGCAGAAGGCTGCGCGCGACTACATCGAGCGTTACTTCGCGCGCTTTGCCGGCGTGCGCCGCTACATGGACGAGACCAAGGTCTACGCCAAGGACAAGGGTTATGTCGAGACCGCCTTCGGCCGCCGCCTGTGGCTGCCCGAGATCAACTCGGGCAACGGCCCGCGCCGCAGCGCTGCCGAGCGGCAAGCCATCAACGCGCCGATGCAGGGCACGGCGGCCGACCTGATCAAGCTGGCGATGATCGCGGTGCAGCGGGCGCTGGACGACGAGCGGCGCGCCACCCGCATGGTGATGCAGGTGCACGATGAACTGGTGCTCGAGGTCCCGGAGGCTGAACTCGACTGGGCAAAGGAGGCGGTGCCGCGACTGATGGCCGGCGTGGCCGCACTGAAGGTGCCGCTGCTGGCCGAGGTGGGGGTGGGGCGCAACTGGGACCAGGCGCACTGAGTTTCGCCGCGTTGCCTACGGGCGAGACGAGGCTCGTCAGGCCAGCGCCGCCCTCACCGCCATCAGCAAGCCGTCGGGCCGCTCGGCCATCAGGTGGTGCCCACTGTCGAGCAGCACGACCTTCGCCTTCAGTGCGGCGGCGATGTCCTTGGTGACCTTGGGCGGGGTCATCTGGTCGTTCGACCCGAGGACGAAGGTCACCGGGCAGCGTACCTGGGCCGCGGCGTCCAGGCCGCCGGCGTAGCGGTCGCAGACGCGGAAGTCGTGTTCGAACAGATTGCGGCCTTCGGTGATGCCGCCAGCGGCCAGTGTGCGTCGCATCAGCGCGCGGTTGCTGCCGTGCAGCCACATGCCGGGGCCGGGGTACGACGGCTTGCTGGCATGGCTGGAGATCGAGAACGCGTTGACCATGTCGATGGCCTTCAAAGGCTGTTCGCGCGCGGTGCTCAACAGCGCATCGCTGACCTTCATCGGGTAGGCGGTGCCGATCATGATCAGTCGCGTGATGCGATCGGGCGCGCGCGCCGCGGCTTCGAGCGCGATCAGCGAGCCCATGCTGTGGCCGGCCAGCGCGGCCTGGCGCACGCCCGTGGCGTCCAGCAGTGCCAGCAGCCAGTCGGCCGTGTCCTGCACGCTGGCCAGCGGCGGGCCCTCGCTTTGCGAATGGCCCGGCAGGTCGACCGCCAGCACGCCGCAGCCATGGTGCGCGAACCAGCGCGCCAGCAGCGTCCAGGCACTGTGATCGTGCAGCGCCCCATGCACGAACGCGATGCAGGGCAGGGCGGGGTCGAAGGGTTTGCCGCCGGTGTAGGCGAAGGCCGTGCGGCCGTTTACGGTGAGCTTCATGCCGCCTTCTCCGCCACCTTGAAGGCCCGCTTGAGGTCGTCGATCAGGTCGTCGGCGTCCTCCAGCCCGATCGACAGGCGGATCGTGCCCGGTGTGATGCCGGCGGCCACCAGCGCCGCGTCGTCCATCCGGAAGTGGGTGGTGCTGGCCGGGTGGATCACCAGTGATCGGCAGTCACCCACGTTGGCCAGGTGGGAGAAGATCTTCAGCGATTCGATGAAGGCCTGGCCCTGCTTGCGGCTGCCCTCGAGGTCGAAGCTGAAGACCGATCCGCAACCGCGTGGCAGCAGCTTCTTCGCCAGCGCGTGGCTGGCATGGCCTTCGAGTTCAGGGTAGCCGACAGCGGCCACCATCGGGTGCGCCGCCAGGAAGGCCACCACCTTGCGCGTGTTTTCCACGTGGCGCGCCATGCGCAGCGGCAGGGTCTCGATGCCCTGCAGGATCAGCCAGGCAGTGTGCGGGCTCATGCAGGCGCCGAAGTCGCGCAGGCCTTCGCGCCGCGCGCGCAGCAAGAAGGCGCCGACCGTGCTCTCGTCGCTGAAGACCATGCCGTGGAAGCCGCTGTACGGTTGGCTCAGTTCGGGGAAGCGACCCGACTTCGCCCAGTCGAACACGCCACTGTCGACCAGCACGCCGCCGATCACCGTGCCGTGGCCCGACAGGAACTTGGTCGCCGAATGGAAGATCAGGTCGGCACCATGGTCGAACGGTTTCATCAGCCACGGCGTGGTGAAGGTCGAGTCCACCAGCAGCGGCAGCCTGGCGTCGTGCGCGATGGCGCTGACGGTCGGGATGTCCAGCACGTCCAGCCCCGGGTTGCCCAACGTTTCGCCGAACAGCAGCTTCGTGTTCGGGCGGATCGCCGCGCGCCAGGCGTCGATGTCCAGCGGCTTGACGAAGGTGGTCTCGATGCCGAAGCGCGCCAGCGTGTAGCTCAGCAGGTTGTGTGATCCGCCGTACAGCGCCGACGACGCCACGATGTGCGAGCCGGCGCCGGCCAGCGTGGCCAGCGCCAGGTGCAGCGCGGCTTGTCCGCTCGCCACCGCGATCGCGCCACAACCGCCTTCGAGTGCGGCCACGCGTTCTTCGAGCACGGCGTTGGTCGGGTTGCTGATGCGGCTGTAGACATGGCCCGAGCGCTCCATGTTGAACTGGCTCGCGGCGTGCTCGCTGCTGTCGAACACGAAGCTCGTGGTGAGGTGGATGGGCACGGCGCGCGCCCCCGTGGCAGGGTCGGGGGCGGCGCCGGCGTGCAGCGCCAGGGTGTCGAAACCAGGGTCTGATGAGCCGGCCATGGGCAATTTCCGCAAGGGATGACGGTTCATTGTGGGCTATATTGCCCCGCAATCCAGCCAGTCGCTCCACTCTGGGCAGACCGTCATGAAAGTTACCGACATCCTGCGCGTCAAGGGCAACACGCTCTACACCGTCAGCCCCGATGATGGGCTGGCCGATGCTGCCAAGCTCATGTCCGAGGTCGACATCGGCTCGCTGGTGGTGATGGAGCATGGCGAGCTGGTGGGCATCCTCACCTTCCGCGAGGTGATCGGCGCGGTGGTTGCCGACGGCGGCAGCATCGGCAGCCGTCATGTGCGTTCGGTGATGGACGACTCGCCGCTGACCTGCACCCCCGAGACCGAGATCGACGAGGTACGGCGCATGATGCTGCCACCGGTCCAAGCAGGTCTGTTCGACCTGATGGGCGCGGCCAATCCGCGCCTCTACGCCCCC
>JANOJJ010000587.1:0-6488 GCA_031408155.1 Rubrivivax sp. | reverse complement strand
CGCTACTCGCCCCAGCCGACGCTCTGTTTGCCGCTGTGCGCGAATCGGCACGAAGGATTCTGACCACACCGACCAAGGACGCTGACTTCGCACAAGCGTTGGGAGTGTCGAGCGCGCAGGCCAAGGTGTGGTTGAAGCGCCTGTTGGAGGAAGGCGTTGTGGACAAGCAGCGCCAGCCGCCCGGGTACATCGTCAAGCAGTCGAACCTGTTTGAGTGAACGACACACGCGAAATCGAGTTCCTACCCATTGCAGTGTTGGCAGGGTATCGGTTCTAACTGTCAGGTTAAAGTGACAGGCTTCGCGCGGCGGCCATCAGGCCCCGGGCCACAGCTTCGCGAAGTCAAATGAAAGTTGGCGGTGATGCCGGATGGACAACAGATACACCTAAGCGTCGGCCTCCATGGCTGCCAAGAGCATCAGGGTGTCGCCATAGTCCAGCCGCTCGGCGTCGATCAGTGCAACGTAGCTCTCACCGTTCTGTAGCCTACCGTTTGCAGCTGCGAAACAAGGCTACCGGTTGCACCCGGTGCAACCCTAAGCCTTAGGTCGCATGCGGGCGGCATGTTTCCTGGGTCCCTGGTGGGATGCCCGCACAGCGGCGGCCAGCTTCAGCGGGTATCGATGATGCGTCGGGTCCAAATAGTCCGGGGCGTCGGTCGCTTGTGGGAAGAAGAAGCCCGTTCTGAGTCCTCGGCCCGCGAGCCAAGCGCGCAGGTCGTCGATTGCCACGGTCGATTCGTGCCAGCTTGGAGCGGCATCTATGACCCAGCTTTCGCCGGCAGCATCAATGACCTCTGCAACGTCTTCGCCGCGCCACTTGGTGCGCTCCGATCAAGTTGTCGATCGAGGCCTCGTATCGTGGTTGCGCGGGGTACCTGACGCGGGCGTTCAGCTTGCCGCCTCTGATCGCGTTCATCAGCGCGGAACAAGTCGCCGCGTACTCGCGCGGCTGCTCGTGCGGCTGCATGCCTTTGCATTCGACGCCTTCCCGGCTGCTCGGGTCGACACCAACGATCAGAAGCGCGGCCTCAATGACCGACAGGTCATCGCACAAGCGCCAGTAGTCCAGATCTTCCATGCATCCCCCGATGCACCCCGGACAGAAGGTGCCGCGCCAGCCAGCCGGGGGGCTGGTGTTCGGGAGCTACCCTAGGCGCGGCGGAACTCGGCTACTCGATCAGCGTCGCCACCCTGGCCAGCACGTCGGCCACCAGCTCGGCCGGCGCGGCTTCGATGAACTGGGCACGACGGGCCTGCAGGTCCACCGTGCGCGCTTGATTGCATAGCACGACACCATCGGTCGCCAGCCCAGTGCCAGCCAGGGCCACCGTCCAGGCGTGCCCGCGAGCGAAGGCTCCGCCGCGCGTCACGGGGCAGGCCAGCGCCAGGCCGAAGCGGTTGAAGGCCTCGGGCGACAGCACCAGCGCCGGCCGCGTGCCTTGCTGCTCATGCCCTGCGCTGGGGTCGAAGTCCAAGCGGATGATGTCGCCGCGCCGGGGCACCCAGGCGGCCCGCTTGGTCACCATGCCTCACGCCCCACTGGCCGGGCCTCGGTCCACCCGGGCGCGGTCGGCATGTCGCCGGGCTTCATGCCGGACAGCAGCTCGTCAAGGGTGTAGCGCGGTCGCGCTGGCGACAGCACAAGGCGTCCGCCTTCCACCGTGACGGACACCAAAGCGCCCGCCTCAAGGCCCAGCGTGCGCAGCAGTTGCCGGGGCAGCGATACCGACACCGATCCGCCGATGGTGCGCAAGGTGGCTGTGTGCATGGTGTTCCTCATGTGGCCGGGCAGGGTCGCATGATTACACAAAGGTATCACTGCGGCATCGGCCAGCCGGTCGGTCGCGGTGCTCAGCCGGGCAGCTCCACGCGGCCACCGTGCCCCGCGCCGCCTATGTCGATCCACTGCAGCACCCGCCCGGGCAGTTCGGCGGGGTGGCAGGCCAGCCTCACCAGCGGGCCACCGTCGGCCGCAGCGGTGCGCAAGGCCTGCACCAGCTCGGCCGCCTGCTGGCGGTACTCGGCCGCGTCGAAGCTCAGCGTCCGGCCGCTGGTGTGCTGCAGGCCTTGCCTGCCCGGGGCGTAGGGCTTCGGCACTCGCCAGGTGATGCGCTCGCTTTCGTGGCGCACCTGTACCGGCTCGGGCACGCCAGCGCAGCGAGGCTCACCGCAACCGCAGTTGCCCAGCTTGCGCGGGCGGTCGCCAGGCGCGGCCTAGCGGATGGCGGCATCGGAGAGTCGGTCGGTCGGCATAGCTCGCTCCTGGGGGAAACTTTTGCCCCGAACATGCCCCCTTGCAGGACATGCCCCAAATCTTGCCCCCTCGGTGGGGGCACTTCAAGCGGCCCCATGCGGCGCCATGCGGACATGAAAAAAGCCCTAGAGCGTTGAGTCTCT
Organism: Rubrivivax sp.; assembly: GCA_031408155.1. Classification (GTDB taxonomy): domain Bacteria; phylum Pseudomonadota; class Gammaproteobacteria; order Burkholderiales; family Burkholderiaceae_C; genus Rubrivivax. The sequence continues at coordinate 4,089 of JANOJJ010000587.1, read as the reverse complement.
AGAGCCTTTGGCCTTATGCGGCCCTATGCGTGGCCTTATTTGGTGGAGACGAGGAGGATCGAACTCCCGACCTTCGCATTGCGAACGCGACGCTCTCCCAGCTGAGCTACGTCCCCAGTCAAGCGGGCAGTCTACCATTGGCTTCATCAGCACTCTGGAGATCGTCGATGCGGCGTTACAACGACCCTGCCTGGTTGGACCAGCAATTCAACAACCGGGCTCGCGTGCCTGACCATGCCAGCCATTTCGAGAAATGGGACAAGGCCTCGGCGGTCACGCGGCAGCAGGCTGCGTGCACGCTGGACCTGGCCTACGACGATGGCCCCAACCAGACACTGGACCTCTTTCACACAACTGCGCCGAACGCGCCGGTGCTCGTGTTCATCCACGGAGGCTACTGGCGCTCGCTCGACAAGCGCCAGCATTCCTTCGTTGCGCCGTCGTTCACCGCGGCCGGCGCGCTGGTGGTGGTGCCCAACTACGGGCTCGCCCCGCTGGTCAGCATCGAGCAGATCACGTTGCAACTGGTGAAGGCGCTGCAATGGGTGGCCCGACATGCGGCCGAACACGGTGGCGACCCGTCGCGCATCATCGTGGCCGGGCATTCGGCCGGCGGACATCTGGCGGCCATGCTGCTCAGTTGCCGTTGGAAACAGGTGGCCGAAGACCTGCCGGCGCAGCTGGTGCAAGGCGCGCTGTCGATCTCAGGCCTGTATGACCTGGAGCCGCTGCGCCACACGGCCTTTCTGCAGGCCGACCTGCAGCTCACGCCGGCGACGGTGCGGCGGCTGAGCCCGGCCTTCTTTCCGCGCCCCAAGGGCAAGCTGTACACGGTGGTTGGCGCCGACGAGAGCGAAGCCTTCATCAGCCAGAACCAGTTGATCCGCGACGTGTGGGGCCCGACCGCCGTGCCGGTGTGCGAGAAGGTGCCCGGAGCCAACCATTTCTCGATCCTCAAGCACCTGGCCGACCCCGATGCGCGGCTGCATCAGCTGGGTCTGCAGTTACTGGGCCTGCGCTGACAGCTCCGGCGTCTCGAGCCTCCGCGCCGGTATCGTCAGGCGACGCGATTGCCCGTCACTGCGTGCGGCAACAGGCGCGGCGCAGCAGTCGACCGTGCACGGCCGGCATTCGCTCAAGACATCGTCGCCCATCAGTTGGTGGCGGGTGTCGGGGTTCATCGCGCGGCCTTCAGAAGATCACCGGCTCGGACACCGGGGCGCCGAAGTTCGTCTCCAGGAAATCGAAGTCGCAGCCCTGGTCGGCCTGCAGGATGTGGCGGCTGAACATCCAGCCGTATCCGCGCTCGTAGCGCGGCGGCGGCGGCACCCAGGCCGCCTTGCGGCGCAGCAGTTCCTGGTCGCTCACGTCGAGGTGGATGCTGCGCGCCGGCACGTCGACGATGATGCGGTCACCGGTCCTGACCAGTGCCAGCGGGCCGCCGACATAGGCCTCGGGTGCGCAGTGCAGCAGGCAGCCGCCGTAGCTGGTGCCGCTCATGCGCGCGTCGGACAGGCGCAGCATGTCCTTCACGCCCTGCTCGAGCAGCTTGGTCGGGATCGGCAACATGCCCCATTCGGGCATGCCCGGACCGCCTTGCGGGCCAGCGTAACGCAGCACCAGGATGTCGTCGCCGGTGACGTCGAGATCGGGGTCGTCGACCGCCCGCTTGAGCGCCGGGTAGTCGTCGAACACCAGCGCGCGGCCGCTGTGCTGCAGCAGGTGCGGCGCGCAGGCGCTGGGCTTGATGCATACGCCGTCAGGCGCCAGGTTGCCACGCAGCACGGCCAGCGCACCTTCGGCATAAATGGGGTTGCCCAGCGGCCGGATCACGTCGTCGTCGAAGACCTCGGCGCCGGCGAAGTTCTGCGCCAGCGTGCGGCCGTTGACGGTCAGCTCGTCGCCGTGCAGGTGGCCTTCGATGCGGCGCAGCAGCGCGCTCAGGCCGCCCGCGTAGTAGAAGTCTTCCATCAGGTAGCGCTCGCCGCTGGGCCTGATGTTGGCGATCACCGGCACGCGCCGGCTGGCGGCGTCGAAGTCGTCCAGCGTGACCGGGTGGCCGGCACGGCGCGACATCGCCACCAGGTGGATGATGGCGTTGGTGCTGCAGCCCATGGCCATCGCGCAGACGATGCCGTTGTCGAAGCTCTTGCGCGTCAGCATGCGCGCCGGGGTCAGGTCTTCCCACACCATCTGCACGATGCGGCGGCCGCATTCGGCGCTCATGCGGATGTGGTTGGCGTCGGCGGCGGGGATCGAACTCGCGCCCGGCAGCGTCAGGCCGACCGCCTCGGCGATGCCCATCATCGTGGCCGCGGTGCCCATGGTCATGCAGGTGCCATGGCTGCGCGCGATGCCGGCTTCCATCTCGCGCCACGCCTGCTCGGACAGCCGGCCGCTGCGGCGTTGGTCCCAGTACTTGAAGGCGTCCGAGCCCGAGCCCAGCACCTGGCCGCGCCAGTTGCCACGCAGCATCGGTCCGGCCGGCAGGTAGATGAAGGGCAGTCCCATGCTCAGCGCGCCCATCGTCAGGCCGGGGGTCGTCTTGTCGCAGCCGCCCATCAGCACTGCGCCGTCCACCGGGTGGCTGCGCAGCAGCTCTTCGGTCTCCATCGCCAGCAAGTTGCGGTAAAGCATGGTCGTCGGCTTGACCATCGATTCGCTCAGGCTGATGGCCGGCAACTCGAACGCAAAGCCGCCGGCCTGCAGGATGCCGCGCTTGACGTCCTCGACCCGCTGCTTGAAATGCGTGTGGCACTGGTTGGCGTCGCTCCAGGTGTTGACGATGGCGATCATCGGCTTGCCCACCCAGTCGGTCGGCGCGTAGCCCATCTGCATCACGCGCGAACGGTGGCCGAAGCTGCGCAAGTCATCGGGCGCGAACCAGCGCGCGCTGCGCAGCTGGTCGTGGGTTATGCGGCGGGCGGGCGCGGTGGTGTCGGGCATGGGCAGGCTGCAGAAGATGGCCGGAGCGGCAGTGTTGCACCAATGGTTCGGTGCGGGTAAGCCGCAGCGACCCTGACGCCTGAGTCCATCGCGAAGACAGGGAGATCGGCCATCGGCCCGCACGACCCTACACTCGTCCGCAAGACACCGATCGCCAGCCGGCATTCCAGCCCGGGTCGGCATGCGGTCGGCGCGCACGGTCACGGATCGATGGAGGGTGCCCTCATGAGCTTTCACCTGTACAACATCAACGAGCTGTATTCCAACCCGAGCGGCACGATCCAGTTCATCGAGTTGACCACCAGTGCCAGCGGTCAAGCGTTCTGGTCCGGTGTCACGATCAGCACCACGCGCGGCGGCGTCACCAACAGCTACACCTTCCCCAGCAACCTGCCCGGCACGGCTACCGCCAACACCGCGGTGCTGATCGCAACCCAGGGCTTTGCCGATCTGGGACTGGTGAGCCCGAACTACATCGTGCCCGACGGGTTCTTGTTCCCGGCCGGAGGCGTGCTGGACTTCGGCGGCGCCGACCAGGTCAACTACGCGGCACTGCCGACAGACGGCGTGCACAGCGTCACCCGCACCGGCGCCGAGGTGAACGCAACGCCGAAGAACTTTGCCGGCGTCAGCGCGACCCTTCCCACGCCGACCGCAACCCCTGTAGGCACCAGCGCTGCCGATACGCTCACCGGGTCGACTGCAAGCGAACTGATCGATGGCCTAGCTGGCAACGACACCATCCGCGATCGGTGTTCCTGGCATCTCGGGAAAAGAACCTGAAGTGATCGCCGTAGCGGTCGCGGCCCAACTCTTGCTAGCGCGATAATCGTAACCGAAAATGGTCGCTGCGGAGCCGCACCCTGGGCATGCATGCCGGGCATGCCACCCAGGCTCGCGCCCGCCATCGTGCTGCCGTGGTAGCCGCTCCAACGGCTGATGATCGTCTTGCGTTGAGGCTGCCCGAGCACGTCCCAGTAACGGCGCACCATGCGCACGATAGTGTCGTTCGCTTCCGAGCCGGAACTCGTGAAGAACACATGGTTGAACTGCGGCGGGGTGACTTCTGCCAGCAGACTGGCCAAAGCCAGTGCCGGGGGATTGGCCGTCTTGAAGAATCTGTTGTAGTACGGCAGTTCCCGC
>JANOJJ010000579.1:0-2602 GCA_031408155.1 Rubrivivax sp. | reverse complement strand
CTCGCGCTGGATCTCAACGATCCGGCGCCATTCCCACTAGGAGCGTTCCCGGCGTGCACGGGGACCGAGAAATGCACGGCCGCCATCGACGACCAATGACGACCCGGCGCAACGCGAGAGTTCATGCCCTTCTGGATGCCGGACGAACCGTATCTGCTCCTGATCGAGCGCGATCCGGGGCGGCTGCGCATCGCGCTGTCGCACGAGTGGGGCGACTACCGCGCCACACCGCACCACGTGGCTGAACTGGAGCGGGTGGGCCGGCTGCTGGAAGAACTGGGCCACCACGTCGAATGGGCACTGCCGGAGGTCGACTACCGGGCGGCGTTCGCGGCCCAGACGACCTGCTACATCAGCAACTTCGCGCAGACCATTTCCAACCTGCTGGCGGCCACGGGTGCGGCGCGCCCGAACGCCGACCTGATCGAGCCGATCAACATCCGGATCTGGGAGGCCGGCCTGCGCACCACCTTCACCGAGCGGGCGCAGATGCAGGCGGTCTTCAACACGACCTCACGCGCCTTCGGTGCCTTCTTCGAAGCGTGGGACATCATCCTGACGCCGATCACGGCGCTGCCCACGCCCCGGATCGGCGCCACCGAATACCTGACCCTCAGCGACAACCCATCGGTGCTCGATTGGTTCGACCACCTGTGGCGCAACTTTGCCTACACCCCGTTGACCAACCTGTGCGGCATCCCGGGGATCTCACTGCCGCTAGGCACGCAGGAGTCGGGACTGCCGCTGGGCCTGCATGCCCAGGCAGGTCAGTCCAACGATGGGCTGCTGCTGCAGCTGGCAGCCCAGATCGAGCGCACGATCGGTGGCCGCTGGAATTCCGGCCGCGTGGCGGCGATCCACGTGACGCGGCTCTGAGACGCTGAGAGGCCATCGCTCGCGCCCGCGTGGCTGCGCGGATGCGCTTGGGTGTCCGCTGCGGCGTGCTACAAGGCAACGCCATGGATTGGGACCATCCGCACCCGTTCACGCTGCCTGTCGGGCCGCGCGCCGAGGACATCGACGGCCTGAACCACACCAACCATGCGGTCTATGTCCAGTGGTGCGAGAAGATCGGCTGGGCCCATTCGGAAGCCCTGGGCCTGACGCTTGCGGACTATCGGCGGCTGGATCGCGCGATGGCGATCCGCCGTGGCGAGTACGACTACGTGCTGTCGTCGGTGCTGGGTGACGAGCTCACGCTGGCCACCTGGCTGATCGCCAGCGACGGCAAGCTGACAATGCAGCGTCGGTTCCAGCTGATCCGCAACCGCGACCGGCAGACCGTCCTGCGCGCTCGCTGGGACCTGGTGTGCATCGAGCTGAGCAGCGGGCGCGTGCGTCGACTGCCGCCCGAGTTTTGCCAGGCCTACCTGGCAACGGCACGGTTGCGCCCAGGCTGACGTGGACCGGACCTGCGGCCTAGCGACCGCCCTGCGGGTCGGCCTTTTCCCATGCTCGAAGCGCCTGGCGCCAAGCGGCCAGCCGCGGCGGAGGCGGTGGGCAGCCGGGGCCGCTGGAGGTGGCCACCAATTGGTCGAGCAGGATCTCCTGGTCGGTGCCGAGCTGCTGCGCAAACAGCGGATGCAGCTGGATCAGGTGGTCGGCGCGCGGACCGCGCCGCTGCGACGGGAAACCCTGCCCGCTCAAGCGATACGACAGCTGGTCGCGGCTCAAGCGCAGCTTGTGCAATCCGGTCAGCGTCGGCACGTCGATCGTGCGATTGGCGATCCACAGCAAGCCATCGACCGGCACTTCGCAATGAATGGTGCCGTCCGCAGCGAGCTGGAACAGCGCATGCGGCTGCAGTTCGACGCTCAGGGTCAGCTCGACCGCGCAATGGCCGCTGCGCTGCAGTCGTTGGCCGACGTGCAACAGGTCAGCGTCGCGCACGCCGTGCGGGATGCGCACATCGATCCGGTAGCTGCTCGCAGGCAGCTTGCCGCTGCCCGCGCAGGCCTGGCAGGCCTGCCGCGCCTGGCCGTCGCCAGCGCAGGCTGCGCAGGCGACGGGCTCGCCGGACCAACCGTACCAGGCCCACTGACGCACGCTGCCGGCACCCTGGCAGTCGGCGCAAGCCCCGCCGAGCACGCGATAGCCGGCACCGGCGCAGGCGGGGCAGCGATCGACCCACTTGCCGCGCAGCGTCTTGACGCAGCCGGCGGCCGCCTCTTCGAGTGTCAGCCTGAGCTTGCGGCTGATCGTACGGCAGCGTCGACTCGAGCCGCCTTCGGAGTCGAAGTCAGCGCCCGCTGTCTCGGGCGCAGCGTCGCTGCGGTTCGCCGCCGGGTGCGCGCTGTCGCGAGCGAACCCCTGTTGCCGGATCTGCGCCAGCGCTTCGTTGATGCGCTGCATCCGGCTGATCGCGGCAGCGCTTGCGTTGCGGTCGGGATGCCATTCCGAGGCCAGCCGGCGCCAGGCCCCCTTCACCTCGGCTTCGGTTGCGCCGGGGGCCAGGCCCAGTTCAGCATATGCGTGGTCAGCGCCCAATCCCGTCCTCTCAGCCGTTCAGGCCGCGCGCCGAACGCGCCCAGCCGATCCTTGAAATGGTATCCGAGCCAGCCGAGCGGCCCGGATTCGCCGCCCGGCGTCGCGAAACACACAG
>JANOJJ010000575.1:0-4081 GCA_031408155.1 Rubrivivax sp. | reverse complement strand
CCGACGTCGGCGTGGCGATGGGCATCACCGGCACCGAAGTGGCCAAGAGTGCGGCCAAGATCGTCGTCACCGACGACAACTTCACCACCATCGTGGCCGCAGTGGAACAGGGCCGCGTGGTCTACGGCAACCTGAAGAAGGTCATCCTGTACCTGTTCGCGACCTCGATCGACGAGGTCGTGGTCCTGCTGCTGGCGCTGCTGTTCGGCTACCCGCTGCCGCTGGCCGCGGTGCAGATCCTGTGGATCAACATCGTCACCGAAGGCACGCTGACGATCAACCTGGTGATGGACCCGCCCGATGGCCAGGAGATGAAGCGGGCGCCGACGCCGCGCGACGACCCGCTGGTCGACCGCGCGATGCTCGGCCGCGTGGTGTTGATGGCGCTGGCCGCGGTGTGTGCCACCTTCGGCTGGTTTGCCTGGCGCGCCGGCCAGGGCGTGGCGCTGGACGTTCTGCGCACCGAGACCTTCACCGTGCTGGCGATGTGCCAGTGGTTCAACATGCTCAACTGCCAGTCGGCCACGATGTCGGCACTGCGCCTGGGCGTGCTGCGCAACCGCTGGGTTGTGGCCGGCCTGACGGCCAGCGTGCTGCTGCAGTTGCTGGTGCTGTATGCACCGCCGCTGAACACGATGTTTCACACCGTGCCGCTGGACCCGGCGATGCTGCTGCCGCTGCTGGCCGCAGCCAGCATCGTGCTGTGGGCCGAAGAGCTGCGCAAGGCCGTGGCGCGGCGGGCCCGGCGCGGCTGAATCGTGCTTATTCCTTGTCGCCTTCGAACTCGATGCTCAGCGTGATCTCGTCGCCGACGCCGGGCACGGCGTACTTCATGCCGAAATCGGTGCGTTTGAACTTGCCCACCGCATTGCCACCGCAACGGTCCTTCTTGCTGAACGGGTTCTGGCCGCACTTGAAGCGCTCGAAGGTCAGCGCCACCGGCTTGGTCACGCCGAGCAGCGTGAGGTTGCCTTCCACCGCCGACGGCAGGTCACCACTGAAGGTGACCTTGGTCGATTTGAAGGTCATGGTCGGGAATTCCTTGGCGTTGAAGAAATCGGCCGAGCGCAGGTGGTCGTCGCGCGACTGCGCTCGGGTGCCCTTGACGCTGTCACCGGTGGTCAGCGACGCGGTGTCGATGGTCAGCTCGGTGCTGCCGGTCTTGGCCGCGCGGTCGAAGCTGAACTTGCCCGAGGTCTTGTCGAAACGACCGTGCATCATCGACAGGCCCCAATGTTCGACCGCAAACGAGGGGTAGGTGTGCAGTGGGTCGAGCGGGTAGCTCTCGGTAGCGGCCAGCGCAGCCAACGGGGCGGCCAGCAGCGCAGCGATCGAGCTCAACAGGGTCAGGCGGGATTTCATCGGGTAGGACTCCTTGCAGGGTCGGGGTTGGGACAGAGGAACAGGTTCAGGTGACCGAAGCGCCGGTGGCCAGCCAGGCCGCCGCGATCGGCGCCAGCGCCGCTGCACCGGCACACAGGCCCAGCAGCGCGGTGCGCAGGCGTGGTGCGCGATCGGCAAACAGGGGCAGGCCGGCCACCACCGGCACCAGCAGCAGCAGCGCCAGCGCCGGCCAGCGCAGTTCGGCCAGCATGAAGGTGCCGGCCGCGAACAGCGCAGCGGCACTGCCGGTGGTTAAGGCGCCGGTAAAGCCGGCCGGCAGCGCTGACGCACGCACGAATTGCAGCAACAGCAGCGCGCCGCCACCGGCGGCCAGCGCCATGCCGTTCATCAGCGTGCCGATCGACGCCGACAGCAGCGCCGCCACCGCCACCGCCAGCCCCAGGCCCAGCGTGGCGGCGCCGGCGGCAGGGCCATCGTCGCGCAGGCGCAGGTTCAGGCCGACCATCAGCGCGACGAACAGGCCCACGCCAGCGCCCTGCAACAGCGCCTGGCTGCCTTCGGCTTGCGCCAGCACACTCTGGAAGGCCCAGACCGAAGCCAGGCCCAGCAGCACGGCCAGTGCCGGTGCCAGCGCCTTGTGGCGCAGGCCGCCGAGGTCGAGCACCAGGCCGACCAGCGGCGACAGCAGCACCAGCAACAGCACCTTGCGCGACGCCGACAACGGTGTAAAGCCGATCCCGGTGGTCAGTGCCAGCGTCGTGACCAGGCCCGCCAGCAGCGCCAGCCATGGCAACCCCGGCTTGCGCGCCAGTGCCAGCGCAGCTGCCACCGCCAGCGCCACTGCAAAGGGCGCCAAACCGGCTTGCACCATCGGGTCGTCGAACAACGCAGACATCTCGGGTTTCCCGGGGTCGAAGCCGCAGTACCTGCGGCAGGCTGGATTAGGTGCGCGGTTGCCTGATCCACCGTTCAAAGCGGGTGATGGAACCCTTCACCGCCTTTGAAGCCGCAGACCGCTGCCGCCAGCCGGCCCAGGCGCGACAATTCAGCGGTGCAATACCCAGATTACCAACCCGCGCTGGACAGTCCGCCGCTCAGCGACGACGAACTGCAGGCGCTCGACACCCTGCTCGACGGACTGCCGGGCGACGAAGTGATGAACGTCGAAGCGCTCGACGGGTACCTCACCGCCTTGCTGCTGGCGCCGACCCCGGTGGCGCAACTGCGCGGCGCCGGCTGGCTGCCCGCCGTGTGGGGCGGTGACGCTGACCGTGACGGCGACCGCGAACGGCCCTTTGCCAGCGCCAAGCAGCGCAAGCGGGCGATCGTGCTGGTGCTGCGCCACCTGCATGCGATCGACCAGGCGCTGCAGCGCTGGCCCGAGCGCTGGGAGCCGGTGTTCAGCGTCGCCGAAGCCGATGGCCATGAACTGGCCGACGCCGAAGACTGGTGCATCGGCTTCCTGCAGGCCGCGGCGATCGACCCCGAGGGCTGGGGCAGACTGTTCGACGACCCGGCGCTCGGCCCGCTGCTGCTGCCGATCGGCCTGCTGGGCGGCGACGACAGCACGCTTGCGCCGGCCGACGCCGAACGGCTGGCCGAGCCCGAACACCGCGATGCGCTCAGCCGCGCGCTGCCCGACGCCGTGCTGGCCCTGGCCGCCCGGCCGCGCGGGCCTCGTGGGCCGCGCGCTTAGCATCGACCGCCTGGCGGGCCGTCGCCCGCCGCAGGAGCCGCTCGATGGACACCGTCACCCGCTGCCCGCTGACTGAATCCGGGATCCTGGCCGCCGTGGCCGCGCAGCGCGGCGACGCGGTCGCCTTGTTGCAGGCATTGGTGGCCGAGCCCTCGCTGCTCGGGCAGGAGGCGTCGGCACAGGCGCTGATGGCGCGCCGCTACGAGGCCCTGGGCCTGGACGTGCGCGAGCTGGTCATCGACGAAAGCCTGCTGCGCCAGCACCCGGGTTATTCACCGTCCATCGTGTCCTACGACGGCCGCGTCAACGTGATCGGCGTGCACCAGCCGCGTGGCGCAGCGAGCGGCCGTTCGCTGATCCTCAACGGCCATATCGACGTGGTGCCGGTGGGTGCCGAAAGGCTCTGGACGCGCCCGCCGTTCGAGCCCTGGATCGACGGCGACCGGCTGCACGGCCGCGGCGCCAACGACATGAAGGCCGGCCTCGTGGCCAGCATGATGGCGCTGCAGGCGCTGCAGCGGCTGGGTTGGCAGCCGGCGGCGCGCGTCACGCTGCAAAGCGTGATCGAGGAAGAATGCACCGGCAACGGCGCGCTGGCCTGCCTGCTGGCCGGCTACAGCGCCGACGCCGCCATCATCCCCGAGCCCGGTGACGAGGTGATGAGCGCGCAGATGGGCGTGATGTGGCTGACGCTCGACGTCTACGGCGTGCCGGTGCACGCGGCGGTGGCGCACAGCGGCATCGGCGCGATCGAGTTCGGTCAGGTCCTGGTCGGCCGCCTGCGCGAGCTCGAAACCGAATGGAATCGGCCCGAGCAGCGGCACCCGCTGTACTGCCGGCACGAACACCCGGTCAACTTCAACCTCGGCCGCATCGAAGGCGGTGAATGGAGCTCATCGGTGTCGACCCATTGCCGGTTCGACCTGCGGCTGGGCTTCTACCCCGGCATCAAACCGGCGCAGGTGCGCCAGCAGGTCGAGGCGCTGATCGCGCGCGCCCATGCCGAGCACCCGGCGCGCGCCAGCGTGCAGGTCGACATCA
>JANOJJ010000572.1:0-2049 GCA_031408155.1 Rubrivivax sp. | reverse complement strand
GGCTCAGAACCGCGCCGCAGGGCCGAGCGGGGTCAGGTCGGTCTGGCTGGCCAGTGCCGCTGCCTGCACCTCTGCCCGTGGGCCCATCACGAACAGCCACTCGTCGTGCGGCGCGCGGGCGGCCTGCAGCTGAACGTCGCGCAGGCCGTCGCAGGCAAACAGATTGCAGACATCGGATCGCATCTCGCGCTCGAGCGTGCAGCCGCGCTCGCCGTGATGGAAGCACGAACCCTCGACATGATGCTGCGGCAGGCGCTCGATGTAGGCCGCGGCAGCCTCGTGCAGGGTGCTGCCGGGGTGGGCTTCCTGCCAGCGGCGCAGGTGGCCGGCGTTGAGGTAGGCGTGGTTGTCGCCACCGAAGCGGCAGCAGCGACCGCCGCACCAGGCGCACAACTGGCCCTCGGCGCGTTCGACCGGACCGGCTTGCGGCGCCGGCGCGGCCGGCGCGACCCCGGCGCCACTGGCGGCCAGTTGTTCGAGGTAGGCCACCTGCTCGTCGCGCATCGCCGAAGGCAGCTCAACCAGCTCGGTATCGTGCGGCCGGATCCACAGCACCCGCAGGGCCTGCGCACGCGCTGCGCCCAGCGCTTGGGTCTGCCACTGTCGCAGCTCGCGAGCTGCGTCGGCGCGCAAGGTCCGCAGCCTGCGCTCGTCGAGCCGTTGCATGCAGGACGGACGCTCGCACACGTCGCGCCGCATGGCGCGCAGCGCAGTCAAGGGCTGGCCGCACCAACTGCAGGCCAGCGCCTTGTAACGGGACGCAGGGGTGGCGGTGGCGATGGGGCCCATGGTTGGACGCCATTGTCAGTCCCGCCCGGCCCCGATGCCAGGGTTGGATCGTGGCTCGGCGCCAGCCGCGACAATCGGCGCTTTCACCTTCAAGCCGCCGCGTCGTGTCTAGCCGTCTGCATGACCCCTTGTCCGGCCTGGCCGTGTTCGAACGCGGCTGGCTGTCGTCGAACAACGTGCTGGTGCATGCCGCGCCCGGCGAGGCCGGTGCGTTGCTGATCGACACCTCGCACGTCAACCACGCCGAGCAGACCCTGGCGCTGGTGCGGCGCGAACTGGCCGGGCGGCCGCTTGCGGGCATCGCCAACACGCACTTGCATTCCGACCATTGCGGTGGCAACGCAATGCTGCAGCGTGTCTTCGGCGTCCCGCTGGCGCTGCCGCCGGGCCTGGCCCAGGCCGTGAGCGCGTGGGACGAGGACGCGCTGAGCTACCGCACCACCGGCCAGCGCATGGAGGCCTTCAGCCATCAGTCGCTGCTGCTGCCGGGCCAGCCCGTAGTGGCTGGCGGCCGCGAATGGGAGCCGATCGCAGCAGCTGGACATGACCCGCACATGCTGATGCTGTTCGACCGCGCCAACGGAGTCCTGTTGTCGGCCGACGCGATGTGGGAGAACGGCTTCGGCCTGGTCTTCCCCGAGCTCAGCGGCGAGCCCGGTTTCGACGATGTGGAGAGGGTGCTCGACCTGATCGCCAGCCTGCCCGTGCGTCTGGTGGTGCCGGGGCATGGTCGGCCCTTCGTGGCGGTGGACGCTGCGCTGGATCGCGCGCGCCAGCGCCTGCGGGGCCTGCGCAACGACCCGGCGCGACACGCGCGCCATGCGCTCAAGGTGCTGGTCAAGTACCACCTGATGGAAGAGCGCGAGCAGGCGCTGGATGCCCTGCTCGACTGGGCCGAGGCGACGCCGTTGGTGCAGGGCCTGTGGCAGCGCTTCGCCCCAGCCGGCCTGAGCAGCGTCCGCCAATGGGTCGAGTCGGCGCTGCAGGAACTGGTGCTCTCGGGCGCGCTAAGCCTGGACGGCAGCCGCGTGTTCGACCGCTGACTGCACGACCCCGCAACGACGTTGCACCGGCCGGCTGCGTGGGTCGCCCTACCGGCCCGCCGCCGCGCGCAGCGCTGCCGCCTTGTCCGTGCGCTCCCACGTGAACTCGGGCTCCTCGCGACCGAAGTGGCCGTAGGCCGCGGTCTTTTCGTAGATCGGGCGGAGCAGGTCCAGCATTTGGATGATGCCCTTGGGCCGCAGGTCGAAGTGTTCAGCC
>JANOJJ010000552.1:0-10045 GCA_031408155.1 Rubrivivax sp. | reverse complement strand
CATGACGCCCACCACGCGGTCGTGCCGCATCACGCGCACGGGCTCGCGCTGAACTCGGTCAAGAAACTCGCCAAAACGGGTCTTGGCTTCGTTGTCCTTGGTTTCCTTGACGAACAAGGAGCCGACCACGAAGGTAATCATCGCAATGATGATCGGGTACCACAGGCCACTGTAGATGTTGCCCTGGGCGGCCACGATCGAGAAGGCGATGGCGGGCATGAAGCCGCCGAACCACCCGTTGCCGATGTGATACGGCAGGCTCATCGACGTGTAGCGGATGCGGGTCGGGAACATCTCGACCAGCATCGCCGCAATCGGCCCATACACCATGGTCACGTAGAGCACCATGATCGAGAGGATCAGGACGATCATCCACCAGTTGGCGCTGCCGGCCGGGATCGGGTCGGCCTTGGCCGGGTAGCCTGCGGCGTTGAGCGCCTCACGCACTTCCTTCTCGAAGCGCGTCTTCTCTTCCTTGGCGTTGGCGTCCTTGCCGTTGTAGGCGGCGATCGTCTTGTCGCCGACCTTGACCGATGTGACCGCGGTCCCTGCCTGTTCGACCTTGTCGTAGTTGATGCCCGAGTTGGCCAGGTAGGTGCGTGACAGGTCGCAGGCGGTGAAGAACTTGGCCGTGCCGGTCAGGTTCAGGATCAGGCCGCAGTCGCCCGGCGCCGCCACCACGCTGACGGGCGACTTCTGGATCGCCGCCTGCAGCTTGGGGTTGGCATAGGTCGTCAGCGCATTGAAGAGCGGGAAGTAGGTCAGCGCCGCGATCAGACAGCCGGCCATGATGATCGGCTTGCGGCCGATCTTGTCGGACAGCGAACCGAACACCAGGAAGAACGGCGTACCGATGATCAGCGAGACGGCGATCAGCACGTTGGCCGTCGGTCCGTCGACCTTGAGGAAGGTCTGCAGGAAGAACAGCGTGTAGAACTGGCCCGTGTACCAGACCACGGCCTGGCCGGCGGTGCCGCCGATCAGCGCCAGGATCACGATCTTCAGGTTGCCCCACTGGCCGAAGGACTCGGTCAGCGGCGCCTTAGAGGTCTTGCCTTCGGCCTTCATGCGCGCAAAGGCAGGCGACTCCGACAGCTTCAGCCGGATCCACACCGACACGACCAGCAGGATGCCCGACATGGCATACGGAATGCGCCAGCCCCAGGCGACGAACTCCTTCTCACCCATGTACAGCCGGGTACCCAGGATCACCATCAGCGCCAGCATGAGGCCGACCGTGGCCGTGGTCTGGATCCACGCGGTGTAGGCGCCGCGGCGGCCGTGCGGAGCGTGCTCGGCCACATACGTGGCGGCGCCGCCGTATTCACCGCCGAGCGCCAGGCCCTGCAGCAGTCGAAGTGCAATCAGGGCGATCGGCGCGGCGATGCCCCAGGTGGCATAGGTCGGCAGGAAGGCCACCAGGAAGGTGGACACGCCCATGATCAGGATCGTGATGAGGAAGGTGTACTTGCGACCGACCAGGTCGCCCAGTCGCCCGAACACGATGGCGCCGAATGGGCGCACTGCAAAGCCGGCCGCGAAGGCGAGCAGGGTGAAGATGTCGCGCGTGGCCGGATCCAGCGCGGTAAAGAAGTTGGCCGCGATGATCGCCGCCATCACGCCGAACAGATAGAAGTCGTACCACTCGAACACCGTGCCGAGCGAGGACGCGAAGATGACTCGCCGCTCGTCTGGCGTCATCGGTCGGTGATCGTCGGCGTTGCCGACGGCTGTTCCAGCTATTGCCATTTGTCAAGTCTCCTGAGTTGCAGATTACGCACGGGCACGACGCTCGATGCTCGGCATGGACTGTTTTGCTTGAGGCTGAACGGTTGCTGACGGTTGGGCCGCCTGGGCCTGCCAATTGGCCCTGAGTAGCGGGTTTTCCCAGGTATGAATAACCCGATCCTCTGCCTTCGGCCGGTCACGAACACGCGGCGGACCACGCGTCGACGTGGGCGAGAATCCACCACGTCGATCGGCCTCACTGCCCCTGATGCCCTGCAACCGTAACCACCGACTGCCTGCTGTCTGCCCGTTGCACGAGAAGGTGCTGACGGCGCCCTGCCGCGGGGCCAGAAGAGGATGACTTCACCCTCCGCTGCGACGGCAGGAACTGCGTCGACAGCGACTTTCCTCGGCCGGCTGCATCGCCGCTACCTGTGGTTCACGGCCTGCCTGTGCCTGTTCATCGTAGCGATGGGGGCGCTCGAGCGGGTGGGCATGCCGCGTGGCTGGATCGGCCTGGCCTTCATGGCCGGCACGGTCCTCATCTACGCGGGCATCGGCTTCCTGTCGCGCACTTCGGACGAGGCCGAGTACTACGTCGCCGGTCGCCGGGTACCGGCCATGTACAACGGCATGGCCACGGCTGCCGACTGGATGTCGGTGGCCTCGTTCATCGGCACCGCCGGCGTGCTGTACCTGGAGGGATTCGGCGGGCTGGCCTACATCCTGGGCTGGACCGGCGGGTACTGCCTGGTGGCCCTGCTGCTGGCGCCCTACCTGCGGCGGCTGGGTCAGTACACGGTGGCCGACTTCCTGGGCCTGCGTTACGGAGGCATCGCGCCGCGGCTGATCGGGGCCTTGTCGACGGTGGCGGTGTCGTTCGTCTATGTCGTGGCCCAGATCTATGGCGTGGGGTTGATCGCCTCGCACTTGTTGGGGCTGGGCTTCGAGGTCGGCATCTTTATCGGCCTCGGCGGCGTGCTGCTGTGCTCTTTCCTCGGCGGCATGCGCGCCGTCACCTGGACCCAGGTCGCGCAGTACATCGTGCTCATCGTCGCCTACCTGGTGCCGGTGGTTTGGTTGTCCTTCAAGCAGGTCGGGCTAACGCTGCCGGTAGTGTCCTACGGCAGCCAGCTCCAGGTGGTGGCCGAGCGCGAAAGGGCCTTGCTCGACGACCCGCGCGAACGCGAAGTCATTGCCCTGTGGCGCGCCCGAGCAGACGCCGCCTCGGACAAGCTGCGCGACGTGCCGGCTGCGATGGTGCAAGAAGCCCAGGAGTTGAGGGCCAAGTCGGACCGGCTGCGCGCCGAGCAGGCGCCGCTGGCCATCATCCAGCAGGTGGAGCGCCAGCTGCGGATGTTGCCCAGACAGGTCGACCAGGCCCGGCTGCGCTACGAGCGAACGCGGGACCTTGCCTTGCAACGCGCCCGGCCCCTGGCGGGCATGGCGCCGCAGGTGCAGCCGTTCCCGCGTGGTGACCCGCAGGGCGATGCCCGGCAACAGCAGATCTACCAGAGCGAGCGCACCAACTTCGTTGCGCTGGTGTTCTGCCTGATGCTCGGCACCGCGGCCATGCCGCACGTCCTGACGCGTTACTACACCACCCCCACGGCCGCGGCGGCCCGTCGATCGGTGGCCTGGTCGCTGTTCTTCATCACCTTGCTGTACCTTGCCGCACCTGCATTGGCGGTGCTGGTCAAGGCTGACGTGCTGAGTGATCTGGTCGGGTTGCCCTTCGATGGGCTGCCATCGTGGATCCGGCGTTGGTCCAAGCTCGACGGCGGCCTCGTTGCGGTCGAAGATATCAACGCTGACGGCGTGCTGCAACTCGGTGAGCTGCACCTGTCCAGCGACGTGATCGTGCTCTTGGCCCCCGAGATCGGTGGCCTGCCCTACGTGGTGACTTACCTGGTGGCTGCCGGAGGGCTCGCCGCTGCCCTGTCCACCGCTGACGGGTTGCTGCTGACCATTGCCAGCGCACTGTCGCATGACATGTACCACCGCATCATCGACCCGAAGGCACCCGCGATCCGGCGTGTCATCGTGGCCAAGACGCTGGTGTTGGTGGTGGCCATGCTGGCGGCCGCAGTGGCGTCACTGCGGCCGGCCAACGTCGTCCAGTTGGTCGCAGGCGCCTTCTCGATGGCCGGCTCGGCCCTGTTCGCTGCGCTCGTGCTGGGCATCTTCTGGCGTCGCGCCACGCGCTGGGGCGCGGTCGCCGGCATGTTGGCCGGGCTGGGCTCCTGCATGGTCTACATGGCGATCAATCTGCCCTGGAGCCGCCAGTTGCTCGGCGTGGTCGGGCCGCTGGCCGAGACACGATGGTGGGACGTGGAGCCGACTTCGGCCGGCGTCTTCGGTGTGCCGATCGGTCTGGCCGTCATGCTGGCAGCCAGTCTGATCACGCGCCGTGACGGCCCGGCCCAGATGGCAGTGCTGGACCGCTTGCGCCAGCCTTGAAGCACGGGGCAGTCGGCGCTACGATGCCGCTCGCGAATCACCTTCTCGAGCGCGGGTGAGTCTGGCCGTACATGAACCCTGGCGACGTCGTCGACAAGACCGAATCAGGCTTGCAAGAAGTCAAGACACGGGCCCTGCGCCTGTTGCCTCGACTGCGGAGCATGCTGATCATGGTTGACGGCCGGCGCACACTGTCCGAGTTGCAGGCGGCGGCGGCTCAGGTCGGGGCTCCGGCCGATTGCGTGGCGCAACTCCTGCTGCATGGACTGGTTACGCTCCGACCGGCGGCACCGATTGGAGCGTCGCTGTTGGCCCGCGGTGGAGGCGCCGTCGGTGGCGCTTCGACCAAGGGCGCTGCCCCACTCCCTGCCGATCCAGGCGAGCGCCTGCGCGCGGCACACAAACTGATGAACGACACCGTGGTCGATAGGCTGGGGGTGCGCGCCGTGTTCTTCACGATCAAGCTCGAGCGCTGCTTCACCCGCGAGGATCTGCTGGCGCTGATGCCGGAATACCTGCGGCTGCTCGGCAAGGTCGGCGATGCGGATCGCCAGCGGACGATCGAGGCCCGTTTGCGAGACTTGCTGCAATGAGCGACAAGACGGATTCCCGCAGCTCCGCCACGCAGCCGTCGCCGTGGGCTCTGATGTATTGGCGGCGGACCCAGCGCCTGACGATGGCGTTGCTGGCCCTCTGGTTCGGCGTCACCTTCAGCGCGGCTTTCTTTGCGCGCGAGCTCGATTTCATGCTGTTCGGTTGGCCGTTCAGCTTCTGGTTCTGTGCGCAGGGGGCGCTGCTGCTGTTCTTGGCCATCGTCTGCGTCTATGCGTGGCGCATGGAACGGCTGGAAGTAGGCGTGGAGAGCCAGGACTGAGCCCTTCACGGGGCCTGTCAGCGTCTCAGCCCGCCAGCGGCCGCTGCTCGAAGGCTGCTGCCACCGTCGGCACGATCTGGTCGGCGCCCAGCCGCTGCTCGAAGCCGGAGCGGCGGATCAACGACAGCGGTTGCTCGTTCACGTTGGCCAGCACCAGTGCCTGGTCCAGGCGCAGCAGCGTACGGTGCAGTTGCTCCAGCGCATCCAGACCCGAGGTGTCCATCGAGATCAGGCGGTGCATCTCGAGCACCACCGCGCGCGTGCCGGCCGGCAACTGCGCCGGCAACTGTTCGATCTTGCCGACCGCGCCGAAGAACAGCGAGCCGAACAGCTCGAAGACCTGAACGCCTTCGGGCAACTCGCCGCGCGGCAGCGGCTCGACGCGGAACAACGCGCCCATGCGGTAGATGAAAAAGGCGCAGGCCAGGACCAGGCCCACCTCCATTGCCACCGTCAGGTCGAAGATCACGGTCAACAAGAAGGTGCCGACGAGTATGGTGCGGTACTGCGCGCTGAACCGGCGCAGGCGCGCAAACTCGCGCCACTCGCCCATGTTCCAGGCGACGAAGGCCAGGATCCCGGCCAGCGCCGCGAGCGGCACGTTGAGTGCCAGTGGCGCCGCCAACAGGACCACCAGCAGCAGCGTCAGCGCGTGCACGATGCCGGCAATCGGGCTGCGCGCGCCGGCGCGCACGTTGGTCACGGTGCGCGCGATGGTGCCGGTGGCCGGAATGCCGCCGAACAGCGGGCAGATGAAGTTGGCCACCCCTTGTGCCATCAGTTCCTGATTCGGATCGTGGCGGGGAAACTCGGTCATGTTGTCGGCCACACGCGCGCACAGCAGCGACTCGATGGCCCCGAGCATGGCGATGGTCAGGGTCGGATTCAGCAGTTGTTTGGCCGTGGCCCAGCTGAACTCGGGCAACGCCAGCGACGGCAGGCCTTGCGGAATGCCACCGAAGCGTGAGCCGATGGTTTCCACCGGCAGTTTGAACAGCGTGACCGCCAGCGTGGCCAGGGCCAGCACGACGATCGTGCCCGGCAGGTGCGCCGCCAGGCGGCGGGTGCGCGCCGACAGGCCGACCGGCCCGGTCGGCATGGTGTAGCTCTTGGGCCACAGCGCGACCAGGGCCAGGCTGGCTGCGGCGATCAGCAGCGCCCACGGATTGACGGTTTGCACATGGTCCGCCAGCACCGACAGCAGCGCGAAGAAGTCAGCTGGTAGTTTGGGCGTGGTGAGGCCGAAGAAGTCCTTCACCTGCGACAGCCCGATCAGCACCGCGATGCCGTTGGTGAAGCCGATGACGATGGCTACCGGCACATAGCGCACCAGCGCACCGAGCTTGAACAAGCCCATCAAAAACAGCAGCACGCCGGCCATCGCCGTACTGATCAGCAGATTGGTCAGGCCGTAGCGCTCGACGATGCCGTAGACGATGACGACGAAGGCCCCGGCCGGGCCGCCGATCTGCACGTGCGAGCCGCCCAGCGCCGAGATCAGCAGACCGGCGATGATGGCGGTGAAGATGCCTTGTTCGGGCTTGACGCCGCTGGCAATGGCAAAGGCCATCGCCAGCGGCAGCGCGACCACGCCGACGGTGATGCCCGAGCCGATGTCGGCCAGCAGGGCCGCTCGCCCGTAGCCGTTCAGTGCGTCGAGCAGCCGCGGACGAAAGCGGTGGAAGCGAGTGGTCAGCATGCGGTCTCCGTGCGGTCACCGTGCGGCATTCAAGGCGCGTGGGGCTGCCGACCGCTGGACCGCAGTGACAGGTGCCCGCGTTGAAGCGGCGCCGGCGCGACCGCAGGCACCCGCGCGGACCGGCCATCACGCTTGCCTGCACGGCGCCGATGATGCCACCGCCGCCTCGCAGCCAGCCTACCGTCGATGCCGTGGCGCAGGCTCAGGGACTCAACCAGTCCAGCAGATTGGCCCTTTGCAATTGACGCACGACCAAGCCCAGCCCGATCGCGATCACCAGTGCGGCGCCGATCCACAGCCAGCGCCGATAGTGTTGCAGGCTGACGGCGAGCTTGAGTCGCTTGCTCGGCTCGTGGCGCCCGGGCACGCCGTTGCCGGCCAGTGCGTCGCGCAGCTCGGCCACGCTTTGTGGGCGGTCGGCAGGCCGTGGCGCCAGCATCCAGTCGATCACGGCCAGCAAGTCGAGCGAATGGCGCCGGTCGGGTCGCCGCAGCCGCAGGCCTGCCTGGTCACCGTCGCTGCGCGACAGCGCTGCCGGCGGTGGCTTGCCCGCGATCAGGAAGTGCAGGGTCGCGGCGAGCGAGTAGAAGTCGGTCCACGGACCGCGCACCATGCCGGCGGCCACGCGGTACAGCTCGATCGGCGCATAGCCGTCGCGAGGCCCCAGGGCACCGGTGTCGCCGGCCGCCGAGGTCACCCGACGCGGTGAGTCGAGGTCGAGCAGGACCGGGCGGCCATTGGGCTCGAGCACGATGTTCTGCGGCGCGATGTCGCGGTGCTGAATGCCGGCCCGGTGCAACTCGTCGAGCGCGCCCAGCAAGCAGTCGAGCATCGCGCGCAGCGAGGCTTCGTTGGGGGACTTCCAGCGCACCTGCAGGGTGTCGGCGAGGGTGCGGCCGTGAACCAGCGTCATCGCCCTGTAGGCGGTGCCGTTGTCCTGCCACGACCGGTACACCTTGACCAGCGACGGGTGCTCGATGCGCGCCAGCAGCTCGCCTTCGCTGATGAAGAAGCGCAGCCCCTGCCCGAACGCCTCGGCATCGGCGGGCGAACGCGCGACGACCTCGTGCGTGCCGGCGCGCACGGCCTGGCTGGTCGGCAGGTATTCCTTCACCGCCAGGTCGCGCTCGGCGTCGTGATCGGTGACCCGGTACACGATTCCGAACGAACCCACGCCCAGCACCTTGCGCACTTCATAACCGCCCAAGCGGGCGCCTATGCTCAAGGGCAGCGGCGGCGGCGGCTTCTTGTGTCTTGGGCGCTCGGCAGTCATCAGGCCGCTAGCCTATCAAGGGTGTCGTCTCGGGCAGGGGTGGTCGGCGCAATCGCAAGCCCACTCGACGGTCGATCCAGGCCATTTCGCACAGCGTGCCTGTGCCGCAGGGCGACGCTGCCTGCGCGCCTGCAGCGCGCGCAGTACCACCGCAGGCGCGCGCGCCCATGCGAGCTCAGCGCACGCGCAGTCCGGCTGTCGCCCCGGGCCAGGGCTCCAATACGTAGAGGCCTGGATGGGCCTTTTCATCGGCGTGGCCGGCAGCCAGGACCATGCCTTCGGAGACGCCGAACTTCATCTTGCGCGGCGCCAGGTTGGCCACCATCACGGTGAACTTGCCAGCCAGGTCTTCGGGCCGGCAGGCGCCGGCGATGCCACTGAAGACGTTGCGCGTGCGCCCTTCGCCCAGGTCCAGCGTCAGCCGCAGCAACTTGGTCGAACCTTCGACCCGTTCGGCCGCCACGATCCGCGCGATGCGCAGGTCGACCCTGGCGAAGTCGTCGATCCCGATCTCGGCAGCCAGCGCCTCGCCGCCTGGCAGCGCGGCCTGGTCCGCGGCCGGAGGCTCGAACAGCGTGTCGAGCATCTGCAGGTCTACGCGCTGCATCAGGTGCTTGTAGTCGCCGATGGTGTGCGCGCCGATCGCGCGTGCGGCATCAGTCCACTGCAGCGGCTCGATCTTCAGGAATCCCTCGACCTGTGCCGCCAGCGCCGGCAGCACCGGCTTGAGGTACAGCGTGAGCAGGCGGAAGGCCTCGATGCAGACCGTGCACACGTCGTGCAGCGCGGCCGAAGCCGGCCCCCCGGCGCCGATGGGTCCGGCCTGCCTGGCAATCTCCCAGGGCTTGTGCCGGTCGACGTATTCGTTGACCCTGTCGGCCAACGCCATCACGTCGCGCAGCGCCTTGCCGAATTCACGCTCCTCGTACAGCGACGCAATGGTCTGGGCCTCGCCGCGCAGTGCGTCGAGCAGCATGCGGCCCTCGACGCCGACGTCGCCGCTGAGCCTGCCGCCGAAGCGCTTGCTGATGAAGCCCGCCGCCCGGCTGGCGATGTTGATGTACTTGCCGACCAGATCGGCGTTGACGCGGGCGGCAAAGTCGTCGGGGTTGAAGTCCAGGTCCTCGACCCGCGCGTTGAGCTTGGCGGCGATGTAATAACGCAGCCATTCGGCGTTCATGCCGATCTTGAGGTAACGCAACGGGCTGATGCCGGTGCCGCGGCTCTTGCTCATCTTCTCGCCACTGACGGTGAGGTGGCCATGCACATACACGCGGTCGGGCACCTTGCGACCGCTGAAGTGCAGCATCGCCGGCCAGAACAGGGTGTGGAAGGTGACGATGTCCTTGCCGATGAAGTGGATCTGCTCGACCTCGGGCTGCGCGAAATAGGCGTCATAGTCGACGCCGATCTTGCCGAACCAGTTCTTCAGGCTGGCCAGATAACCCGCCGGGGCGTCGAGCCAGACGTAGAAGTACTTGCCCGGCGCGTCGGGGATCTCGATGCCGAAATAGGGCGCGTCGCGGCTGATGTCCCAGTCGCCCAGCTCGACCTTGCCGGCGTCGTCGCGCACGAACCATTCGCGCACCTTGTTCGCCACCTCGGGTTGCAGCTTGCCGTCCTGCGTCCAGTTCTCCAGGAAGTCGACGCAGCGCGGGTCGCTCAACTTGAAGAAAAAGTGCTCGCTCGACTTGAGCACCGGCACCGCGCCCGAGAGCGCCGAGTACGGGTGCTTCAACTCGGTCGGCGCGTACACCGCGCCGCAGATTTCGCAGTTGTCGCCGTACTGGTCGGCCGACCCGCACTTCGGGCATTCGCCCTTGATGAAGCGGTCGGCCAGGAACATGCCCTTGTCGGGGTCGAAAAACTGCTTGATCGTGCGCGACTCGATCAGCTCATTCTTGCGCAGCGCCAGGTAGATGCTGCGCGCCAGCTCGTGGTTCTCTGCGCCGTCGGTGCTGTGCCAGTTGTCGAACTGGATGTGAAAGCCGTCGAGGTAGGCCTTGCGACC
>JANOJJ010000521.1:0-4682 GCA_031408155.1 Rubrivivax sp. | reverse complement strand
CGATGGCCTGGAGTGGCGAGCGATCAGCAAGAAGACGATCAATGCCGAACTCGACGAGCGCATTGAAGCTGCGCTACGACGCTGCGAAGATCTCATCGCGGCGATCGGCACCGGGGGCGAAGCGCAAGATCTCAGGAACTTGCACCGGAACTACGTGCTTGCGATCACGAAGGAACTGGCGCTGATCAAGGCCGGCGAGATCGAGCAAGCCCTTGAGTTCGACGAATCGGCAGTCGACCCCGCGTTCGACGTGCTCGCCAAAGCAATCGCCAGCGCTGCGATGGCGATGGACGATGCCCGTCGGCGTGTCAGCCGATATGCTGAACTGGGCGTGGCCTTGTCGCTACTGGTGGCGGCGGGAATCGTGGGCTGGATGTTCAGCAAATTCGCCCGCACGCGCGAGCGTCACGCGAGAGAACTCGAAACGGCGTTGAATGACCTGAGCCAGGCGCAGGATCAATTGGTCCAATCGGGCAAACTCGCCGCGCTGGGACAATTGGTGGCCGGTATCGCGCACGAGATCAATACGCCTCTTGGGGCCATTCGTGCTGCAGCAGGCAATGCGATGAACGCTCTGCAGGCCGCGCTTACCGCCTTACCAGAGATCGGGCAACGGCTCGATGCCGCTCAGCAGCTTGCATTCTTCGCTTTGCTGCGGGAAGCGCTGGCGGGCAAAGCGCTGCAAAACACCGGCGAGCGACGCGCACTCAAGCGCGCCCTGGCCGTACAGCTTGACGCGAACGGCATCGGCGATTCGCGTCGCCTGGCCGACCTGCTGCTCGACATCGGCGTGCGCGAGCGCCTTGATGCCGCGCTGCCGCTGCTGCAGCACCCGGATCGGGACTGGCTGCTCACGCTGGCGTACGACCTGACCCGGCTGCGCGGCAACAGCGAAACCATCCTCGACGCGGTCGGGCGCGCTTCGAAGGTGGTGTTCGCGCTGAACAATTACGCGCGTGTCGAGAACAACGAAGACAAACAGCCGATCGATGTGCGCGCCAGCATCGAGACGGTGCTCGATCTCTACGGCAGCCAGATCAAGCAAGGTATCGAGGTCGAGCGCGAGTTTGCCGACCTGCCGCCGATCAGCGGTCACGCCGATGAACTGGTGCAGGTGTGGACCAATCTCATCCACAATGCGATGCATGCGATGGACGGCAAAGGCCGCTTGCAGTTGGGCAGCATGCAGCACGACGGGCATGTCGTGGTCAGCGTCACCGACTCGGGACCGGGTGTGCCGATCGACCTGCAGGCGAAGATCTTCGAACCCTTCTTCAGCACCAAACCGCGTGGCGAGGGCACCGGCCTTGGCCTGCACATCTGCCAGCAGATCATCGCCAGGCATGGCGGCGCGATCCAGCTCGACAGCAAGCCGGGGAAGACAACCTTCAGCGTGCGCCTGCCGCTCGATCACGCAGTCGCGGCGTGAGCACCCCGCCCAGCAATGCACCTGCCATGTCCAAGTCCACGAGCCGGTGCGTCGATGACGAAGCGATCGCTTTGACCCGCCTGAAAGAACAACTGCGCAGGCGCGTCGATGACCGCGTCCTGCATCGAACCGTCAGCAACGCCAGCGGGGCCTGCGAAGTCATCGACCAACGCTGCACCGAGGGCATCGACAGCCTGATCCTCGTGTCGGACTGGTTGATGCCGGGTCTCGAGCGCGACGAGTTGCTGGCCCAGGTCGAGTCCGCCCCGTGATCAAGTCGCTTTCAGTGGCCCCAACCATCGTCTGTGTCGATGACGACATGCCCATGCTGCGCAGCCTGCGCGAACAACTGCTGCGCGGCCTGGAGCACGGCTGCGACATCGAGCTGGCGTCCGGTGGCGAGGAGGCCCTGCAGTTGCTCGCGGACTTGGCCGCCGAGGGGGTCCCGGTGCCCCTGCTCATCTCTGACCACATCATGCCGGGCATGCGCGGCGCGGAGCTGTTGATCCGCGTCCACCAGCGCTATCCGCAAATGCTGACGATTCTTCTCACCGGCCAGGCCGACGTCGACGCGGTGAGTCATGCGCTGAACCAGGCCAATCTGTACCGGCTGATCACCAAGCCCTGGCATGAGGGCGACTTGATCCGCACGGTCAAGGAGGCGCTGCGCCGTGTCGATCAGGACCAGCAACTGGCGCAACGCAGCGCGGCGCTCGCGGCATCGAGCGAGCGGCTGGAGCATTCGCTGCAGTTGCTGCAGACCACGATGGACGCCACGCTCGACGGCCTGCTGGTGCTCGGCGTCGATGGCATGCCGGTGCAGATCAATCGGCAGTTGGTCGAGTTGTGGGCCCTGCCCGAGTCGCTGGTCCTTGCGCAGGCGGGGCCAGCCTTGCTGGACCACTTGCGCTCGCAAGTGCTCGACTCGGCGACGCTGTTGCTCGACCCGCAAGACGGCCCCGGTGCGCCCACCGTGCTTGAACTCAAGGACGGTCGTGCCTTTGAGTACCTGGGCCGCGCGCACGTGATGCACGGCCAACGGGTCGGAATGGTCTACAGCTTCCGGGATGTCACGGACCGCGAGCGCAGCGCCAAACTCATCCGCCATCAGGCCTTGCACGACAACCTGTCCGGTCTGCCCAATCGGCTCCAGTTCGGCGAGGCCCTGGATCGTGCCGTCGCCCACGCCCGCTCGACGAGCGGCGGTTTGGCCGTGCTGTTCGTGGACCTCGACCATTTCAAGCGCGTCAACGACACGCTGGGCCACGACTTCGGCGACAGGTTGCTCAAGCGCACCGCCGAGCGCCTGTCCGCTTGCCTTCGCGACGGCGACCTGATCGCGCGCTGGGGCGGCGACGAGTTCACCGTGCTGGCGCCGAAAATTCGCAGCGCTGACGAGGCAAAGGCACTGGCGCGCCGCATCCTCGAAGCGCTCGAAGAGCCCTTTGTGCTGGACCAGATGTCGCTGCAGATCAGCGCCAGCGTCGGCGTGGCCAGCTATCCGGCCGACGGCGAGGACGGACAGGCGCTGCTCAGGCGTGCCGACATGGCGCTGTACCGCGCCAAGCAGGAAGGCCGCAACGGATTCCAGTGCTTTCGACACAGTACGTTCGACGATATCGGCAGCGACGACTGTCTTGCGCTCGAGACCAGCTTGCGCCACGCCATCGAGGCCGGCGAACTGCTGTTGCATTACCAGCCACAGGTCGACACGCGGACCGGCCTGATTACGGGCATCGAAGCGCTGGCCCGCTGGAACCACCCGAAGCACGGTTGGATCGGCCCGAGCGTGTTCATCCCGATGGCTGAACGCAGCGGGATGATCGTGGCGCTCGGCGAGTGGGTTTTGCACACGGCGTGCCGCCAGGCCGTGGAGTGGCGGGACCAGGGGCTCGGCGACATCTGCGTCGCGGTCAATCTTTCGGCGGTCCAGTTCGATCGAAGCGACCTGGAGGCGGTCGTCATGCGCGAACTGTCACGCAGTGGCCTTGCACCCGAGTCGCTGGAACTCGAGGTGACCGAGGCGGTTGCGTTGCGCCATATCGATTCAACCGCGTCGACGCTCGCAGCGCTGCGGCAATTCGGCGTCAGGATCGCGCTCGACGATTTCGGCACCGGCTATGCGTCGATGACTTACCTTAAGCACTTGCCATGCGACAAGCTCAAGATCGACCGCTCGTTCATCGACGGACTCGAGCGGGGCAGCAAGGACGCCGCGATCATCCGTGCGTTGGTCGCGCTGGCTGACGGGTTGGGTTTGAGCATCGTCGCCGAGGGCGTGGAGACGAAGCAGGTTGCAGAAGTCCTGCAGCACCTCGGCTGCTGGACGATGCAGGGTTACCTGTTGAGTCGGCCCGTCGGAGCGCATGAGTTGACCGCGCTGTTGCGGCGCGAGAGGCAGCGCGCTGGCGCCTTCCTGGCGCAGCAGTGAGTTTGGGGGCGACTGTGCACTTAGCCCCTGGCGACTGTGCACAGCCCCGATCCTGGACTGGACGCCGTGTTCAGCATTCACGCGGGTTGTGGCGTGTTGTGACGCAGTTCTGTAGCACGGAGTTCAGGGGTGCTTGGAGTGACGGCCCGCGGCCGGTTGGATCGACTGTGCCATTGCGGTCCCCAGCGTTGGCGCCAAGCATCGATCTGATCAACTGATAGAATCTGATTTATCAATTGGGAGTGATCCGCATGTACGCAGCCGTCGTCGAACCGAGCAAGATCGCCCAGGTGCTGGGCCTGCGCCGAAAGGTCACCTCCATCGAGCAACTGGATCAACAGGTTGAAGCCGGCCTGCCCAAGGCGTCCCTTGGCGCGGTGGCGCGCCATGTGTATGGCGCTTCGCCCGATGCGGTGGCCTTGATGCAGCGGGTCATCCCTTCGGCGACTTTCCACCGCAGGGGAGAGGAACTGAAGCCGCAGGAAGGCCAGAGGGTGGAGCGTTTGGCTCGCGTGATCGCCACCGCAGAGCATGTGTGGGACAGCGTCGACGACGCGCGGGCATTCCTGTCCACCGGTCACGCCATGCTGGGCGGCAAGCGGCCGATTGAGGTGGCACTGACGGAGTTGGGCGCGCGCCGCGTCGAGAACTTGCTCTGGTCGCTGTTCCATGGCGTCGCTGCCTGAGGATTCGCTGAGGGCAAGATCGAAGTCGGCGGCCAGAAAGCAGGCACCAGCGCAGACCTGGCAGGCCTGGCGCATCGCCGATGGCCGGTTCGACCTCTTCACCCCTGTCGGTGCTTCGCTTGTTGGTGGCCGGTGG
>JANOJJ010000500.1:0-1882 GCA_031408155.1 Rubrivivax sp. | reverse complement strand
TGACCTGCGACAACGCAGAGGGGAATTCCAGCTTCAGCTCACGCGCAGCGGGATCGTCACCGGCCCGTCGTTGACCAGGTGCACCTGCATGTCGGCGCCAAAGACACCGGCCTGCACCACGGGATGGCGCTCTCGCGCCAGGCGTAGCGCCGACTCGTACAACTCACGCCCGAGTGCAGCCGGCGCGGCGGCGCTGAAGCCCGGCCGATTGCCGCTGCTGGTGTCGGCCGCCAGCGTGAACTGCGAGACCACCAGCAGCCCGCCGCCCACGTCCTGCACACTGCGGTTCATCCTGCCGGCCGCGTCGCCGAAGATGCGCAGCTTGAGCACCTTGTCGACCAGCCTGCGTGCGTGCTCTTCGGTGTCGGCGGGTTCGGCACAGACCAGCATCAGCAGGCCCTGCCCGATCCGGCCGACGACCTCGCCGCCGACCTCGACCCGCGCCTGGGCCACGCGTTGCAGCAAGGCGATCAGATCAGGTCCTTCGAATCGTTGAAGTGGGCTTCCACGTCCATCGGCAGCAGCTGGATGCTGGCGCGCAGGCCGGGCACCGCACTCATCAGGGCCTGCTCGACCGACGTGCGCACGGCCGCCGCGCGGCCCAGCGTCCAGGCCGACGGCATGTGCATGTGCAGATCGACGAATCGGCGCTGACCGGCGCGTCGCGTGGAGACATGATCGAAGCGGATGGCCTGGTGCGCGAACTCGGCCAGCACCTGGTCGATGTCGGTCCGCACAGCGGGCTCGAGCGCGCGGTCCATCAGGCCTTCGGCCGAACGCCGGACCAGCGAAGCGCCCTCGCGCAGGATGTTCAGCGCCACGGCGATGGCGATCACCCCATCCAGCCACAGCCAGCCGGTGGCCATCACCGCCAGCAGGCCGGCCACCACGCCAGCCGAGGTGTAGACGTCGGTGAACAGGTGGCGCGCGTCGGCTTCCAACGCCATCGAGCGGTGCGTGCGCGCCTTCTTCAGCATCGCCCAGGCCAGCGCGCCGTTGAGCACCGAGCTGAGCACCGACAGTCCGATGCCCCAACTGATCGATTCCAGCGGCTGCGGGTTCAGCAGGCGGTGCACCGCGGCCCACACGATGGCCAGTGCGGCCACGAAGATCAGCACGCCTTCGAAACCGCTGGAGAAGTACTCGGCCTTGTGGTGGCCATAGGGGTGGTCGTCGTCGGGCGGCCGTTCGGCAATGATCACCATCGCCAATGCGAACAGCGCGCCGGCCAGGTTGACCAGCGACTCGAGCGCGTCCGACAACAGGCTGACCGAGCCGCTCACCCACCAGGCGCCGGTCTTCAGCGCGATGGTTGCCAGCGCCACCGCGACCGAGAGCTTGAGGTAACTGGCGACCTGCACCGCGCGACTTCAGGCGCTGACGGTCACACGCGCGAACTTGCGCTTGCCGACCTGCACGACGTAGACGCCCAGCGCCAGCTTGAGCGCCTTGTCCGACACCACGCCGCCGTCGATGCGCACGCCGCCTTGCTCGACCATGCGCAGGCCTTCACTGGTCGACGGCACGAGGCCGGAGCGCTTGAGCAGGCTGCCGATGGCCAGCGGGGCGCCGGACAGCGCCACTTCGGCGATCAGGTCGGGCACGCCGCCGGCGGCGCGGCGCTGGAAATCCTGGCCTGCGGTGTCGGCCGCCGCCGCGCCATGGAAGCGCGCCGTGATCTCGCGGGCCAGCTGCACCTTGGCGTCTTTCGGGTTGCGTCCTGCCTCGACCTCGGCCTTCAGCGCCGCGACCTCGCCAACCGGGCGATGCGACAGCAACTTGAAGTACTTCCACATCAACTCGTCGCTGATCGACAGGATTTTGGCGAACATGGTGTTCGCCGGCTCGGTGATGCCGACGTAGTTGCCCTTGCTCTTGGACA
>JANOJJ010000489.1:0-2650 GCA_031408155.1 Rubrivivax sp. | reverse complement strand
GCCTCAACTACATTTCCACGGATATCGGCTGCATTTCCGAAGTGCGAATGACCAGTCGCGATCAATGGCTAGTCGGCCGCCTGGATGACGGCACCGACTTCAAATGTGATGGATCGATTCTGGTCGATTCGACTGGAGGTCAATGCCGACGCGTCGAGGTGGCCAAGTCAACCCCCGAGCCTCCGCCCGAACACTTCCTTGGCCTCATGGGAGAATATGGCTGGGATCATCACACGCTTTACATTCTCGAAAAGGACCAACAGCTTCATGCTTTGGCTCGGTGCTGAACTTCTTCCGCGAGAACGAGACCGTCTACATGGTGATGAACTACCTGCAGGGCGACACCCTGCAGGACTTCATCGTCACTGCGCGCGAGCTCAAGCGCGACAAGGTCTTCCGCGAAAGCACGATCCGCAGCCTGTTCGACGAGATCCTGCGCGGTCTGCGCATCGTGCATCAGCACAAGATGCTGCACCTGGACATCAAGCCGGCCAACGTCTTCATCACCAACGAAAACAAGGCGGTGATGCTCGACTTCGGCGCCGCGCGCGAGGTGTTGTCCAAGGAAGGCAATTTCATCCGTCCGATGTACACGCCAGGCTTTGCCGCGCCCGAAATGTACCGCCGCGATGGCACGCTGGGCCCGTGGACCGACATCTACGCCATCGGTGGCTGCATCTACGCCTGCATGCAAGGCTATCCACCCAACGATGCGCCGCAGCGGCTGGAAAAGGACCGCCTGGCATTGAGCCTCTCGCGCCTGCGCAACGTCTATTCCGACAACTTGATCGAAGTCGCCGAATGGTGCATGTCGCTCGACCCGCTGTCGCGTCCACAGAGCGTGTTCGCGCTGCAGAAGGAACTCAGCCGCGAGACCGAACGCCGCTACACCAAGTTGAGCTTCAGCGAGCGGCTCAAGCTGCAGCTGGAGACCATCAAGACCGGGGCCAAGACGTGAACGCGCCGGCGCGCCGGCAGGCTGGGCGGCAGCCATGAGGTTCATGGTCTATCAGGTCAGCCGGCGCGGTGGGCGCGAGAAGAACGAAGACCGGATGGGCTATTGCTACACCCGCGACACCGGCCTGTTTGCCCTGGCCGACGGCATGGGCGGCCACCCCGAAGGCGACATGGCCGCGCAGGTGGCGCTGCAGTCGCTGGCTGCGATCTTCCAGCGCGAAGCCAAGCCGTCGCTGGCCGACCCCTTGCGTTTTCTGCACGACGCGGTGGTCGCCGGGCACCACCAGTTGCTGCAATACGCCACCTCGCGCTCACTGGTCGACACGCCGCGCACGACCATCGTTGCCTGCGTGCTGCAAGGTGCAGCGGCGTACTGGGCGCATTGCGGCGACTCTCGGCTCTACTTGGTGCGCGGCGACAAGCTGATCGCACGCACGCGCGACCATTCCTATACCGAGCTGCAAGAGTCGATGTCGCAGGTCGTGCCGATGGGCGAGCGGCTCAACCGCAATGTGCTGTTCACCTGCCTGGGCAGCCCCGGCAAGCCGATGATCGACACCGCGGGCCCGCTGCTGATGCATCCGGGCGACCGCGTGATGCTGTGCTCCGACGGCCTGTGGAGCGCCTTGCCCGACTCGGTGATCACCGCCGTACTGGCCGGCCGACCGATCTCGGATGGGGTGCCCGAACTGGTCGAGCAGGCGCTGCGCCAGGCCGGTCCGAAGAGCGACAACGTGACCGCCTTGGCGGTCGAGTGGGAGTCGGCCGAAGACACCACGGCCAGCCCAGGCGTGTCCACCCAGTCGCTCGGCGACGAGGTCTTCGCGTCGACCATCCAGGCCAGCATGCTGAGCGACAAGGAAACCGACGACCTGGACGAAGCCGAGATCGAGCGCTCGATCCGCGAGATCAACGAGGCGATCCAGCGCTCGTCGGCCAGGCGCCGCTGAAGCCGGCACCGGCGCCGCCTGCGGGCCGCCGTTCACTTTCTGTGTTCAAGGACCGCCCATGACCTTCCAGCGAACCGGCGCCCGCCCGGCCGACGCGCTGCGCCCAGTGACGATCCAGCGCCACTACACGCGCCATGCCGAAGGTTCGGTGCTGGTCTGCTTCGGCCACACGCAGGTGCTGTGCACCGCGTCGGTCGACGAGAAGGTGCCGCCACACAAGCGCGGCAGCGGCGAGGGCTGGGTCACGGCCGAATACGGCATGCTGCCGCGCAGCACCCATACCCGCAGCGACCGTGAGGCCACGCGCGGCAAGCAAAGTGGCCGCACGCAGGAGATCCAGCGCCTGATCGGACGCTCGTTGCGCAGCGTGTTCGACCTCGCTGCCCTGGGCGAACGTTCGATCCTGATCGACTGTGACGTGCTCCAGGCCGCTTCTTGAACAAGAAAGACCCATCGGCCGTAACAGAAGACTGGTCGTCCAAGGCCAGTTTCCTGTTTGGCAAAAGGCATCAGCATGCGCGCTTTGATCACATTTGCCGGTCTTGAGCAATCGACAGCGCAGAGGCTGCGGATCGCTGTTCGGCTGCTGACAGCTCACAAAATTGACGCAACCGTCGCAGCGTGGGACGGAACACGGTGCGATCTGTTGGTTGCTTGCGCCACGGACGCCTGCGGTGCCCGAGCGATCGACATCGCGAGACGGCGTCAAACACCCGTCCTTGCCTTCAACAACGAAAGCAACA
>JANOJJ010000433.1:0-3075 GCA_031408155.1 Rubrivivax sp. | reverse complement strand
CGCGCTGATCAGTCCGCCTGCGCCGGCCGGACCGGAAAGCGCACCGTGAACAAGGCGCCCGGCGCGTTCGAACCGGTGCGCGGATGGGCATCGCTGACGGTGACCTCGGCATCGTGCTGCTGCGCGATCTCATGCACGATGGCCAGGCCCAGGCCCGTGCCGTCGACGCCGGTGCCCAAGGCCCGGTAGAAGGGTCGGAAGATCAGTTCGCGTTCGGCCACCGACACGCCGGGCCCGCTGTCCTCGACCTGGACCACGATCACCTGGCCGAACGGGTCCGGCATCACGCGCGCCGTCACCGAGCCGCCGCTGGGGGTGTATTGCAGTGCGTTGTCGACCAGGTTGCGCACCAGCTCGCGAACCAGCACCGGCTGCGCCCGGGCGTGGGCACTGGCATCGGACCCGGGGCCTTCATAGCCGAGGTCGATGCGCTTGTCCAAGGCCTTGGGCACGAAGTCGCGTACCGTGTCGCGCACCAGCTCGGCCAGGTCGACCTGCTGGCGCTGAAGCGTCTGCTCCCGCGATTCGGCGCGCGCCATTGCCAGCAACTGGTTGACCATGTGCGCGGCGCGCTGGCTGCCCAGGGCGATCTGCTGCAGGGTGTGCTTGAGTGCCTGCGGGTCCCCTTGTCCGCGGTCGATCTCGCGCTCGGCGATCTCGGCCTGCGTGCGCAGCCCGGCCAGCGGCGTCTTGAGCTGGTGCGCGGCATCGGCCAGGAAATGCCGCTGCGCACTGACCGACTGATCCAGGCGATGCAGCAGGTCGTTGATCGCGGCGACCAGCGGTGCCACCTCCTCGGGCACGTCACGTTCCTCGATCGGGCTCAGGTCGGTGCTCTCGCGGCGGCGGATGCGCTGCTGCAGATCGGCCAGCGGACGGATGCCGCGTGCCAGTGCCAGCCACACCAGCAACACCGCCAGCGGCAGGATCACGAACTGCGGCAGGATCACGCCCTTGATGATTTCGGTGGCCAGACGCGATCGCTTGTCCAGCGTCTCGGCGATCTGGACCAGCGGCCTGCGACCGTCTGCACCCAGCGACGGTACCCACAGGTAGGCCACGCGGACCGCCTCGTCGCGCACGACATCGTCGCGAAAACGAACCTCTGCGGCTTCGCTGGGCTGGTCCGAGGGCACCGGCAGGTCGGCGTCTCCGGCCGCGAGCTCGCCGCGCTGGCCCAGTACCTGGAAGAACACACGGTCGTCGTCGTCGGCCTTGAGCAGGCGCGCCAGGGCCTGCTCCATCGCCGCACGCGCGCGCTGGCGGACGGTGGGCTCGGCCGCCGACAGGCTGGCCACCTGGGCCGCCACCTCGCGCGAGAGTTCGCCCAGCTCGCGGTCGTAGGGACGATTGGCGATGCTCTGGGCCACCAGCCAGGTCAGCGCCACGCTCATCGGCCACAGCAGCAACAGCGGCGCGAGCATCCAGTCGAGGATCTCGCCGAACAGCGACAGTTGCTCGCGTTGACTGGCCATGGCGGGGCATCAAGCCGGCGCGGAGACAGGCCTCTCGCGCAGGTCGCGGCGCGAGAGGCGCGACGTCACTCAGGCGGCGATCTTCTCCAGGCAGTAGCCCAGGCCACGGACGGTGGCGATGCGCACCGGCCCCTGCTCGATCTTCTTGCGCAGGCGGTGGATGTAGACCTCGATCGCGTTGTTGCTGACCTCTTCGCCCCACTCGCACAGGCGCTCGACCAGCTGGTCCTTGCTGACCAGGCGGCCCGAACGCTGCAGCAACACCTCCAGCAGCGAGAGCTCGCGCGCCGACAACTCGATCATCTGGTCGTTGAGGTAAGCCACGCGCCCGGTCGCGTCGAAGCTCAGCGGGCCATGCTTGATGATGTTCGACGCCGTGCCCAGGCCGCGGCGCGTGAGCGCGCGCACGCGCGCTTCCAGCTCCTGCAGCGAAAATGGCTTGGCCATGTAGTCATCGGCGCCCAGGTCCAAGCCCTTGACCCGTTGCTCGACACTGTCAGCGGCGGTCAGGATCAGCACCGGCACGCTGTTGCCGCGCCCGCGCAGCTTGCGCAACACGTCAAAGCCGTGCATCTTGGGCAGGCCCAGGTCGAGGATCAGCAGATCGAACTCGTGCGACGCCAGGGCCGCATCGGCCTCGGTTCCGCTGCTGACCTGGTCGACCGCATAGCCACTGCTGCGCAGCGAACGAAGCAACCCATCGGCCAGTACCTGATCATCCTCGGCAATCAGAATGCGCATCGATGTCTCCTGTGCGGGCCTGTCAGGTCACCCTGCGGCCCATGTCTTGTCCGATTCGCTTGATTCTAGGCAGCCGTCGTACGCGAACGACTTGACCAAGCTCAAGTGTGACCGGCTCCTGTTATCCACTGTACAAACATCCAGTTTTGGTGATAATCGCGCCATCAAGGAGAAGCCCATGGATGCACCCGTCAAAGCATTGAATACCGAGAAGGCCAAGGCCTTGCAGGCCGCTCTGGCCCAGATCGAAAAGCAGTTCGGCAAGGGCTCGATCATGCGCCTTGGCGAAGGCGAGAAGATCGAGGACATCCAGGTAGTCTCCACCGGCTCGCTGGGCCTGGACATCGCGCTCGGTGTCGGCGGCTTGCCACGCGGCCGCGTGATCGAGATCTACGGCCCCGAGTCATCGGGCAAGACCACGCTCACGCTGCAGGTTATCGCCGAAATGCAGCGCGTGGCCGGCACCTGCGCCTTCATCGACGCCGAGCACGCGCTGGACATCCAGTACGCACAGAAGCTCGGTGTCAATCTGCAGGAACTGCTGATCAGCCAGCCCGACACCGGCGAGCAGGCGCTCGAGATCGTCGACGCACTGGTGCGCTCGGGCTCGATCGATCTCATCGTCATCGACTCGGTCGCCGCGCTGACGCCCAAGGCCGAGCTCGAAGGCGAGATGGGTGACAGCCTGCCCGGCCTGCAGGCGCGGCTGATGAGCCAGGCGCTGCGTAAGCTGACAGCCGCGATCAAGAAGACCAACACCATGGTCATCTTCATCAACCAGATCCGCATGAAGATCGGCGTCATGTTCGGCTCGCCCGAAACCACCACCGGCGGCAACGCGTTGAAGTTCTACGCGTCG
>JANOJJ010000414.1:0-1882 GCA_031408155.1 Rubrivivax sp. | reverse complement strand
CGCCCGCCAGCGCGAAGTGATCCATGCCGATGTAGGTGTAGCCGTGCCCGATGAACCCCGCGATGGCGTCGCCAAGCATGCGGATCCGGTGCTCCGGTGGCGGCAGATCGGCGGCGTCGATGCGGCGCTGGGGCTTGAATCGCTCGGGCAAATGAGCGTAGGCATACAGCGCGATGCGGTCGGGCCGCAGCTCGTTGACCTGCGCCAGGGTGCGCGCGAACGATTCGGGCGTCTGCTTGGGCAGGCCGTAGATCAGGTCTGCGTTGATCGACTCGTAGTTCAGCGACCGCGCAGCGGCGATCAGGTCGCGCACGCTCTCAAAGGACTGGATGCGGTGAACGGCGGCCTGCACGTCGGGGTCGAAGTCCTGGATGCCGAAGCTGATGCGGTAGAAGCCGAATTCGACAAGGCGGGCCAGCCTCGCCGGCGTCGCGGTGCGTGGGTCGACCTCGATCGAGATCTCGGCGCCGGACACGAGCTTGAAGTCGCGCCGCAGCACATTCATCAACCATTCGAGCTCGTCGTCCGACAGGAAGGTGGGCGAACCGCCGCCGAAGTGCAGCTGCGACACGGCCTTGCCGCGACCGATCAGATCGATGTGCAGGCCGATTTCCTTGGCCAGGGCGTCAAGATATTCACGGCCACGCTCGTGGTGCTTGGTGATGACCTTGTTGCACGCGCAGTAGTAGCACACCGATTCGCAGAATGGGATGTGCACATAGATCGACAGCGCCGCAGCGCCACCGACCACGGCACCGTCAGCACGCTGGCGCAAGGCCTGGGCGTACTCGGCCGGGCCGAAGGCCTCGACGAAGCGGTCGGCGGTGGGATAAGAGGTGTAGCGCGGCCCTGGTACGTCGAGTCGGCGCAGCAATGTCTCCGGAATGTCCATGTTTGGGCCGCAAGTGTCTGTAGGATCAGATTCGCGACTGTGCCAAACTGCGCGTCCGCTGACTTGATCTGCCTCAAGCGCACACTGTACAGGTCAACGAACAATCGTCTTGATCCAGATCCAGTCCGGCGCAACACCCGGGTCAGCCCTTCGGTCGTTCATCGCGGCATTCGCATAGCTCTCAATGACCACTCTCACGAACAACACCGCACCAGGAATCAGGCTCGAGCCCTTCAAGGTGGCGTGCTCGAGTTGCAACCTGCGCGAGCTATGCCTGCCCGTGGGCATGTCCAATGATCAGCTGGAACAGCTCGAAAACATGGTGGCCGCGCGCCGCACGGTGGCCCGTTCGGACACCTTGTTCCGTGCCGGAGATGCCTTTCAGTCGCTGTACGCAGTGCGCACCGGCTTCTTCAAGACCTGCGTGTCGTCTGAAGACGGTCGCGACCAGGTCACCGGGTTCCAGATGGCCGGCGAGCTACTCGGCCTGGACGGCATCGGCACCGAAAAGCACACCTGTGACGCCGTGGCGCTGGAGGACTCCCAGGTCTGCGTGATTCCTTTTCACCAACTCGAAGAGCTCAGCCGCGAGTTTTCGGACCTGCAGCGCCAGTTTCACAAGATCATGAGCCGCGAGATCGTGCGCGATCATGGCGTGATGCTGCTGCTGGGCAGCATGCGGGCCGAAGAACGGCTGGCCGCCTTCTTGCTGAACCTGACCCAGCGCCTGCGCACGCGTGGCTTCTCCGCCAGTTCGCTGGTGCTGCGCATGACGCGCGAAGAGATCGGCAGCTACCTCGGCCTCAAGCTCGAGACCGTGAGCCGCACCTTCTCGAAGTTCCAGGACGATGGCATCCTGGAAGTCAAGCAGCGCCAGATTCGCGTGCTCGACCAGAACGCCCTGCAGGGCCTGGTCAACGGCAGCAGCACCTGTTGATGCGGCAATGGTGCGGCACACGTGGCCGCACCCGCTGCCCACCCGCTTCAGCG
>JANOJJ010000397.1:0-3249 GCA_031408155.1 Rubrivivax sp. | reverse complement strand
CGGTTGTGATGCCACCAGGCCGGCCAGCTGGCGGCGGGCGCGCTCGGTGGCGCGTTCGATCAGCGTGGCGTTCTCGAACGCGCGCAGGCGCCCGGTGTCGCACAGGCGCAGCAGCATGCGCTGCGTCAGCGAGACGGTTTTCTTGTGGCGCGCGCCGTGCGTGAAGATGAAGAAGTTGCGCCCCGGACTGACGTGCGACAGGCGCACCTTCTGCCAGTGGTCATCCAGGTGCATCTGGTAGGCAAAGCCGATCTGGACGTTTTCGGCCAGTTCGCGGCCTTGCGTCGCTTCGGGCGCATCGACGATGGCCGGCAGGCCGGGCGCAGCCGGTTCGCTGCTGACGGGCGCGGCGTCGCCACCGTCGAGCTCGATGTCGACCTTGCCGTTCCAGTCGACCGCGCTTTCGTCGACGAAACCGATCCGGTCTGCTTCTTCGCGCGTGAACGCAGGCATGCTCGCGTCGTCGGCCACCGGGTCTGCCGACCGGGCCGGCGGCAGGTCGGCGCGCGTGGGCAGGTCGCGATCGAGTACCTGTTCGATCTGGCGCGACAGCATGTTGAAGTCGAGCACGCGCCCGTTCTGCGCCTTCAATGCGTCGCCATGCGCAGGCATCAACTGTCCGAAGAACGTGCGCCGCTTGTCGTCCGGCCAGCCGATCGAGTTGAGCCCGCCGTTGATCAGTTGCATCAGCTTGGGCAGCCCGGCGAGGAACGCCTTGCGCTGGGCCGGCGAGGTCTTTGGCTGCACGCTCATGAAGAGTTCTCGGCCAGCCTGACGCAGCAGGCGGACACGCTCGCTGGTCACGCCGTCGCGTTCGGCCGCGTTGAGGATGACGCGGCTCCATACGCGCGCGACGAAGTCGCGTACGAACTCGGGCGCGGCCAGTGGCTGCAACTCTTCTTCGAGCCGCTGCGCGTAGTGGCGGTCCAGCCGCAGCGCCTCTTCGCGCTGCTGCAGCAGCGCGGTGGCGCCGGCCTGCTGCGACTCGACCGCGTTGCGCTCCTGCTCGGCGACGAAGGCCTCGAGTGACGCCAGGCGCAGCTCGTAGGTCTCGACCTGGTCGAAGTCGCCCTTGACGATCTCCTGTACCAGGTCGCGCACCTTGGCCACGAAGGTCTGGGCTTGCGCGTCGTTGAAGTCATCGAATCCGTTGCCCAGCGACGCGATGCGATTGATGAACTGGCGCACCGGGTGCTTGCGCGACGAGAAGAAACTCGAGTCGCCCAACGCGGCGCGCAGCACCGGCAACTGCAGCCGGGCGATCTGGCGCGCCAGCTGTGGTGGCACCTTGGGGTCGGACAAGATCTGATCGAACAGGCTGCCGATCACGTCGATCACCATGTGATCGATCGCGCCGCGCGAGGCCTGGCGCAACTGGTCGCGGTTGGCGTGGATCAGGTTGGGCAGCACGCCCGGGGCGCCGCCGAAAGCACCCAGGCCGTCGTCGCTGCCCCAGTTCGAGCTGCCGCCGTCGCCTGCGACCGGTTCGGCGTGGGTCAGGCGGCGCAGCAGGTCCATCATGCCCGGCTCGACCTGGCCGATCGGCGTGCCGCGGGTGGCGTTGCGCGTGCCGTAACCGGCGTCGCCCGGACCGCCGCCGCGTGCTGCCGGCAAGCCGGACATCGAGTGCCGCGGGTCGCGCAGACCGCCATGTCCGCTGCGCGAGGCTTCGGGCGGCCCATCGCGCGCAAGCGGATCGAACGCTCCCGAGCGGCTGTGCTCGCCGCGGTCTGCGCTCGTGCGCACGCTCAGCGACACCGGCTGCACGCCGGCCTTGCGCAGGTCGCTGACGACTTCACCGTACGTGCTGCGCAGCGCCGCGGCCAGCGAGCGATTGAGCTCGGCATCGAGCACCTTGCGCACCTCGGGCCGGTCGGTGATGGCTTCGACCGCGTGGATCACGCCGTGGCCGACGATCTCGGGCCGCAAGGGGTTGCGTTCGCGCTCGGCCCGTGCATGGCCGAGCACCGAGCCGACGTAGGCCTCGAGTTCGCGCAATTCCCACTCGCAGGCGTGGCTGATTTCGAGGCCGAAGCGCTCGGCCTGCACCTTGATCTCGACCTCGCGGTCCTCGACCAGGCTGAGCTGGTCCCAGTCCTCCTGCTTGCCATCGGTGGAGCCATGGCCACGCGGTCGGCATTCGCGCCGCACCTGTTCGTCGAAGGCGTCGCCGAAAGCCTGCACGAATGCGGCCATCTTGTGATTGAGCTCGAATTGCGCAGCCAGCTGGGCATCGCGGACGAAGGCGTTGTGCGCCGCCAGCGCAGACAGACCCAGGCTCTCGACAGTGCGCTCGGCTGCCGCGCGCGCCGCCTGCTTGACGCGCAGCACCGCTGCTTCGAGCAGGGCGGGCAGCCGGAAGGGCGAGGCGGTGTTCATGCGGGTCGGATCAACCCGCTATTCTGGGCCATCGCCCGGGCCCATACAGGAGCGCGGGGGTCGGGTCGTCGCGCTGCGTTGTCGATGCCTACTTCTTCAGCGAGTCGCGGATCTCGCGCAACAGCAGCACGTCTTCAGGTGTCGGTGCCGGCAGTGCCGTCGGCTCGGCCTGCTTCAGGCGGTTGACCTGCTTGACCATCATGAAGACGATCAAGGCCAGGATCATGAAGCTGATCGCCACGGTGATGAAGCTGCCGTAGGCGAACACCGCGCCCGCCTTCTTGGCGTCGGCCAGCACGCTGGCAGTCTGGCCGGCCAGCGGGATGAAGTAGTTGCTGAAGTCCAGCCCGCCGAAGATCGTGCCAACGATCGGCATGATCAGGTCACCGACCAGTGAATCGACGATCTTGCCGAACGCGCCGCCGATGATGACGCCGACCGCCAGGTCGATCACGTTGCCCTTGACGGCAAACTCTCTGAATTCCGAACTGAAGCTCATGCGTTCCTCCGACCTGTTCGAGACCTCTTGTTGCCTGCAAAGATCTGATCCTGTAACGACGGCCGCGACGGTAGGCCGGCCCGGCGCGACAGTCAAGGCGGGCCTGCCGTGACTGCGCCGCGGCGTAAGGGAAGACCACGTTCGCTGGGCTAGAATTCCGGGTTGACCCTTAAGACCGTTCGACTCATCTCCCGAGGATCCCATGAGTGATTCCGCAGCGGCCCTTGCGGCCGGTGGCATTGACAACGCACGCCGCACCTGGATCGCCATCACCTGTGGCGCCGGCGCCGTAGGCGGACTGGCAACCGCGGTGCCATTCATCAGTTCGTTTGCACCATCCGAGCGCGCCAAGGCCGCCGGCGCGCCGGTGC
>JANOJJ010000396.1:0-2555 GCA_031408155.1 Rubrivivax sp. | reverse complement strand
CAGAGATCAATTTTGCAGGTAAGCCTTGATAATTATTTTGTAAATTTAATTCTTTTGGGCTGATCCGCGCGATCGGCATCAATATTCGATTTCCGACCTGTCCGACGAGTTCGAGATCACGGCGCGCGCGCGCTGCGTTTCTATGAGGATGAAGGCCTTATTGCCCCCATCCGGCGCGGGCTGACCCGAGTTTACACCAAGCGGGATCGCGCCCGCCTTGCCTGGATCCTGCGCGCGAAACGCGTGGGCTTCAGCCTTGCCGACATACGCGAGATGATCGACCTGTATGACATTGGCGATGGCCGCCATGCGCAACGGCTGGTTACCGTCGAGAAATGTCAGGGGCGGATTGACCTGTTGAAACGCCAGCGCCTCGATATCGATGCGCATATTGATGAACTGTCCCGTTTCATCGATATTGTACGAAAGGCGGACGCATCCGGTGACGCCTGATTGGCTTTTTTCGAGCGGAGACGTCCCATGCCAGTATATCAAGCCCCCGTTCGCGATACGCGATTCATCCTTGATCATGTGATCGGGCTCGATCGCTATACAAACCTGCCCGGATTTGAAAATGCGACGCCGGAACTGGTCGGCGGCTACGACACCGCAGTGTCGCCGTAGCGCACCTTGGCCGCGGCCCGGCGCAGGCTGCTCGAATCGCACCCGGCGCCGACTGCGCTGCTGTGCGGCAACGACGTGCTGGCCATCGGTGTGCTGCTCGGTGACTGCGCCGCTGCAGCGCGAGATCGCGGTCGAGCGGGTGGTTCGCGATTCGACCGCGCGTGCGCCGGGCGTCAGACCTGGCGCTCGGGCAGGCGCACGCGCAGGCCCTGCAGGTCGGCGCCAAGCTTGATCTGGCATGACAGCCGGCTCGTCGGCCGGCGTTCGGCGGCGGTGCTGTCCAGCAGGTCGAGTTCGTCGTGCTGCGCCGGCGGCAGCCGGTCGGCCCAGGCGGCGTCGATGTAGACATGGCAGGTGGCGCAGATGCACGCGCCGCCGCACTCGGCCACGATGCCGTCGATGCCGTAGCTGGTGGCGGCCTGCATCAGCGAAACGCCGGCCGGCGCTTCGAAGCCTTCTTCACGGCCGTCGGGGTGGATGAAGCTGATGTCGGGCATGTTGCGCGCGCGTTGAGCGTTACTCGCTGGCACGGTCTGCGCCCGGCCGGCCTCAGAGGCTCAAGCGTCGAAGCCCAGCGCCAGCCCCGGCAGCGCGATGCCCTCGAGCCGCGTGCGCCAGGTCTGGCCTGGCTGCACCGCCAATGCCGCCGTCAAGGTACCGGTGCTGATCCATTCACCGGCCTGCAACTGCTCGTCTGCCGGGCGCGACGCAAGGGCCTGCACCAGATGCGCCAGTGCATGCAGCGGGCCGTCGAGCACGTTGCTGCCGCGGCCATGCTCCAGGTCCTGGCCGTCACACGACAGCGTGATCGTGAAGGTTTGCAGCGCTGTCCACGGGTCGGTGGCCAGCGCGCTGGTCGGCACTGCCGGCCCCATGGCGAGCGCACCATGCAGCGAGCCCGAGGCTACCGCATCCGCGGTGCTGAAGCGCCAGCCAGGGTAGGGCGACTGCACGATCTCGAAAGCATGCGCGACCAGATCCACCCGCAGCAGCAGCGCTGCCGGCCCTTCGCCCGGCAGCGGCGCACTGGCCAGGTGGAGCACGATCTCGGGTTCGATCTTCGGCTCGAACAGGCGCTGCAGGCCGAGGCGCCCGCGCGCGGCCGGCAGCTGATGCACGCTGTCGTCGTACATCGCGCCCCAGATCGGCTCGAAGACGCCGTACACCGGCCAGATGCTGCGGTTGGTGAAGCCGATCTTGCGGCCCACGGGGTGCGCACCGGCGGCCACCCGCTGCAGGCGCAGCCGACGTGCCACGTCGTAGCCTGCGGCGCTGTCGAAGCCGGCTACGCGGCCGCTCGGCGGCTGCAGCGGCCGGCCCTGGGCATAGGCCGACGACAGTTCGAGGGCCAGAAGGTCGAGCGTTTCGGGGCTGGGCATGGGCGGCGACCTCTTTGGTTGGGGCGCGAAGCGGTCATTGTCCGCTGGCGCGGCGCTGCGGCTGCGACATCCTTGTCGGTCAAGGCCGGCGGCTGATCGTTCAGCCGACTGCTGCGCGCGCTTGCAGCCCGCACCAGCGGGCGATGAACAGCGCCAGCACCGCGGTCACCTGCTGCAGGCTGTCGATCGACACCCATTCGTCCACGCCGTGGATGTTGGCGCCGCGTGGGCCGTAGCAAGTCGATGGAATCTGCCCGTACAGGTGGAAGAAGCGCACGTCGGTGGTGGTGGCGGTGGTCGCGCGCGTGGCTGCGGGCTGGCCGGTGATGTCGTGGTGCGCCTGCATCAGCGCCTGCAGCGCCGGCTGCTGCAGATCGACCACCAGGCCCTCGGCCTGGAAGCCGTGGTAGCTGATGTCGACCTGCACGCTGGCGCGCGCCGGGTGCTCGGCATGGGCGCGCGCGATCAGCGCCTCGACCTGCTGGCGCACCTGCGCCGGTTTGATGCCGGGGTAGAAGCCCAGCCGCAGGTCGAACCGGCAATGGGTCGACA
>JANOJJ010000388.1:0-4266 GCA_031408155.1 Rubrivivax sp. | reverse complement strand
GGCGACTTTGCTGGCTGAAGCAACGCGGAACTGTTTCAGGACATCGCCGTTTCCGGATCCGAGACTCACTGTTGAAGACACGAATCCAGACCCACGCCGATCTCACCGGTGTCGTCAAACCGATCGCGAACAGTCCGCTGGCCGTGCTGACATTGCCAGCGAGGTTGCCAGCGACGTTGCCAGCGAGGTTGCCAGCGGCGCTGTCAGTGCTGCCTGAGTGCGGCGCGGCCGCGGCCTGAGCGATGCACATCCTCGGTGTCGGCACCGCGAACCCGCCTGCGCGCTACACCCAGGCCGAGTGCCTGGCGGCGTTCGAGCGATCGGACTGGTTCGCACGCCTGGATTCCCGCGCCCACCTCATCGCGCGCGGCGTGCTGCAACGCGACAACGGCATCGACGCACGGTGGCTGGCGGTCGATACGCTCGCTGACGCTTTCAGGATCGATCCGAACACGCTGGCGCGCCGCTTCCTGACTCAGGCGCCGGTCCTGGCCGCGCAGGCCGGGCAGCGTGCGTTGGCCAAGGCCGGCGTGTCCGCGGCAGCAATCGATGCCGTGGTCGTCAGCACCTGCACGGGCTACGTCTGCCCGGGCCTGTCGGGCCACGTGGTCGAGCGCCTCGGGCTGCGCGCCGATGT
The DNA here is from genome assembly GCA_031408155.1 of Rubrivivax sp. Lineage (GTDB taxonomy): Bacteria > Pseudomonadota > Gammaproteobacteria > Burkholderiales > Burkholderiaceae_C > Rubrivivax. Next base: position 3,629 of record JANOJJ010000388.1, on the reverse strand, counting down.
CCAGGCCTACGACCTGGTCGGACATGGCTGCGTCGCGGCACTGCCCAATCTGAGGCTGGGTCAGGCCCTGCTCGGCGGCGGCTGCGACCATGTGCTGTCGATCTGCGTCGAAGTCTGCACTGCCGCGATCGCCCTCGACAACGACGCGGGCGTTCTGATCAGCGCCTGCCTGTTCGGCGACGGCGCCGGCGCAGCGGTGTTGTCGCATCACGCCGGGACGACCGGGCGGCGCATCAAATGGACCGACAGCGCATCGCTGATCGAACCAGGCCAACGCGGCGCGCTGATGTTCGAGCAGCGCGACGGCATGTTGCGCAACATCCTGACCCGCGCAGTGCCGGCTTTGGCGGCCGACTATGCGCAGCGCGTGCTCGGCACCGTGCTCGAGCGCGCCGGCCTGAACCCGGGCGACGTCGGCGTATGGATCCTGCATGCCGGTGGCCGTGACGTGCTGCAGGCGCTGGCACGACGCCTTGAACTGCAGCCGGCTGACCTGCGCTACAGCGCGAGCACGTTGCGCGAATACGGCAACCTGTCGAGCGCCTTCGTGTACTTCGTGCTCGATGCAGCGCTGGCCGACGACGCCGCGCCGGGCTGGTGGTGGCTGTCTTCGTTCGGCGCCGGCTTCAGTTGCCACGGCGCCCTGCTGGCGGTGCAGTGATGCAGATGCCTGCCCTGCCCCCTTGCAGCGCGCGCGCTGGTCCGATGACGCGGCCCAGGATCGTCGCCGCCGAGACGCTCGACCATCTGCCGGCGGACGACCCCGCGGCCCAGCGCTCGCGGCGCGACCTGCTGCGCCTGCATCGTGCGATGGGAACCCGTTCGATCCTTGCCCGCGGCTGGCAAGGCGTGGTGTCGAAGCAGCGCGCCACGACAGCGCTCAGGATTCTGGACATCGGTGCTGGCGACGGCAGGCTGTTGCTCGGTGTTGCGCGCGCGCTGGCGCCGACTTGGCCGCAGGTGCAACTGACCCTGCTCGACCGGCTGGACATCGTCGGTCCAGCCACGCTGGCCGGCTATGCCGAACTGGGCTGGACCGCCCAGGTCGAGGTTGCCGATGTCCTGGATTGGGCCGCACAGTCCGCCGATGCGGCGCCGAATGCGTCAGCACCGCGCTGGGACCTGATCACGACAACCCTGTTCCTGCATCACTTCGACGCTCGGCAGCTCGAGCTGCTGCTTGCAGGCGTCGCGTCGAGTGCCCACCGCTTCTTCGCCTGCGAGCCGCAGCGGGCCTGGTTGGCCCTGGCCGGCAGCCACCTCGTGGGCGCCATTGGCGCGAACGCGGTGACGCGCGAGGACGCCGTGCTGAGCGTGCGCGCGGGCTTTCGCGCCCGTGAACTGACCGCCTTGTGGCCGGCCGGGGCCGCATGGCAAATCCGGGAATACCTTGCAGGCCTCTTCAGCCACTGCTTCAGTGCTCATCGGACCGGGGCTGTTTGATGCGCAGCATCGTCCGCACCAGATTTGACGCCGTCATCGTCGGCGCGGGTCCGGCTGGCTCGACCGCAGCGATCATGCTGGCCCGGGCCGGATGGTCGGTCGCAGTGGTCGAACGACAGCGCTTCCCACGCCGCAAGGTGTGCGGTGAATGCATTGCCGCCAGCAACTTGCCGCTGCTGGAGGAACTGGGCATCGGAGCGGCCTTCGAAGCCTGCGCTGGGCCTGAACTGCGCTTCGTGACGCTGCTGCGGCGCGACGATGCGGTCACGGCCAAGCTGCCCGCAGCCGAACACGAACGTTACGCGTGGGGCCGTGCGCTGGGGCGCGAGACGCTCGACACCTTGCTGCTTGAACAGGCCCGTGCCGGCGGCGTAGCCGTCCTGCAGCCCTGGTCAGTGCAGGCCATCGAGGGCCTGCCCGGGGCCTGGCATATCGAGGTGCGCGCGCTCGATTCGCCGGCATTCCTGCGCCTGCGCGCGTCCGTGGTGATCGATGCCCATGGCTCGTGGGAGGACCTCCCTTCGCATCGCCCGCAGCGCCGGCTGGCGCGTGGTGCCGGCGACCTGTTCGCTTTCAAGGCCAACTTCAGAGCTTCATCGTTGCGCGAAGGGGCCATCAGCGTGTTGGCCCTCGACGGCGGCTACGGTGGCATGGTCGTCGCGGATGGCGGCATGACCACCGTGGCCTGCTGCCTGCGGCGGGATCGCCTGAGCGCCCTGCGCGGCGGCTCGCCGGGGCAGCGCGCAGGCGACGCGGTCGAAGGCTGGCTGCAGCGCGAATGCAGCGGCGTCAGGCAGGCCTTGCAGGGTGCGCCGCGCGATGGTCCCTGGCTGGCTTGCGGACCGCTCGATCCCGGTGCACGCGTGCTGCCGAAGGACACGCTGTTCCGGATCGGCAATGCGGCTGGCGAGGCGCACCCGATCCTCGGCGAAGGCATGAGCATGGCGCTGCAATCCGCAGCGCTGCTGTGTTCGCATCTGCTGGGCGATCAGCCGGCCCCGCAGGCGCCTGGACCTGCTCTTCAAGCCGAGCTTCAGCGTCGTTATGCGGCTGACTGGCAGCGCCAGTTCGCGCCCCGGCTGCGCTTGGCCGCCGTGTTTGCCCATGCCGCGATGCGACCGCCCAGCGCCGCCGTCCTGATGTCGCTGGTGCGAACCTGGTCCGGACTGCTCACGCGGGGGGCCCGCTGGGGCGGCAAGGTTCGGCCGCTGGGCGCGCTGCACGGTTGCGTCAGCGCGCAGGCCGTGCAAGGCGTGCGTTCCGTGCACAGCGGGCCCGCGGAACCGATTGCATCGCGAATCCGCTGACGCTGCCACCGCAGGCGACGCCAGGACAACAGCGGTGGCCGTCAGCGCGTAACGCCGGTGCTGCGCGGATCAGGTGTTGCGCTTTGAAGCGTCGACGTGCCGGGGGTACGGTGCGATCTGCGTCAGTTGGTTTGGCTGGCCCGAGAGTTCGTTCGCGAGCGCGTGGTTGACGTCGCGGTGGTGGGCTTCGTCGGCACGCACGACGAGCAGCACGTCGCGCAAGGTGGCGTCGGCGGCCAGATTCCAGTAGCGCTTGGCGATCTCGGGTGCCGCGACATTGGCCGCGCGGCCGGCGTCGATCTCGGCCAGATACAGCGTGTAGCTGAGCACGGCCTCTTCCTCGAAATAGCCCACCATGCGGTGCGCCGTCCGCCGCGACACCAGGTACAGGAGAGAGTAGCCGAGGTAGAAGACCCATTGCGCCGACAGGATGAGCAGCCGCTCCAGGCTCGTCGGACGGGCGATCTCGACGAAGGTCATCAGGTGCATGCGCTCGTTCTCGGCCTCTTCCATCAGCGTGCGGATCCAGCCCTCGTCATCGACCATGCGGCGCAGGCATCGCAGGTGCGTGACCGTCGCGCCGACCATGCCGGGCACGGCGGCCACGGTTTCAAGAACGACCGCACGATGGCCATAGCGCTGGGCGAAGAACAGGTCCGCAAGCAAGCGAAGCACCTTGGTTGTGGCCAGTGCAAAGCGGTCGGCAAAATCCTGTGGGGCATGCGGCTCCGGTGCCGGCGATGGGTCCATCTGGATGTCCCGCGTGGCGACGACGGTCGTCGCGACCGCCAAAGCGAGTATCACGATTCGCGCTCTCATACTTGACCCTCCACGATTCTCGCGCGGCTGGACCAAAGTTTCGGAATGGACAGCCGCATC
>JANOJJ010000377.1:0-1685 GCA_031408155.1 Rubrivivax sp. | reverse complement strand
TCGCTGACGCAGCCGACGAAGCTGCGCTGCAGGTAGCCAAAGGTGTCGCCGCGCACGCGCTTGATCTTCGCACAGCAAGTCGGCCAGCGCGCCGCTGCCCGAGAGCTGCACGTTGCCGTGCGCGTCGCGCTCCAGATCCTTCGCCAGCGTGGCCAGGATCGGCTGGCCGTTGGCGTCGTGGATGCCTTCGCTGACGGCAATGACGCAACGGCCGTGGCGTTCGAATGTGGCCTTTACGTCGGCCAGGAACCGGTCCAGCTCGAACACGCGCTCGGGTACGTAGATCAGGTGCGGGCCGTCCTCCGGGAACTTCTTGCCCAGCGCCGACGCCGCGGTCAGGAAGCCCGCGTGGCGCCCCATCACCACCCCCACGTAGACACCGGGCAGCGCCGCGTTGTCGAGGTTGGCGCCGGCAAAGGCCTGGGCCACGAAGCGCGCCGCCGACGGAAAACCAGGCGTGTGGTCGTTGAGCACCAGGTCGTTGTCTATCGTCTTCGGGATGTGGATGCAGCGCAGCGGGTAGCCGGCCTTGCGCGCCTCGTCGGCGACGATGCGCACGGTATCGCTGCTGTCGTTGCCGCCGATGTTGAAGAAGTGCTCGATCCGGTGCGCGCGCAGCACCTTGAACATCTCCTGGCAATAGGCCAGGTCGGGTTTGTCGCGCGTCGAGCCCAGCGCCGCGGCCGGCGTGCCGGCCACCAGTTCGAGGTTGTGGCTGGTCTCTTGCGTCAGATCGACGAAGTCTTCGTTGACCACGCCGCGCACGCCGTGCCGTGCACCGTAGACACGCGTCACTTCGCGGAATCGCCGCGCCTCGAGCACGACGCCTACGAGCGACTGGTTGATCACTGCGGTGGGGCCGCCGCCCTGGGCGACAAGGATCTTGCCGGATGACATCGAAGGGCACCTCCTGAATGCATTGTGACCCCACGAAGCAGGCGATGGAGCGGCCTATCATGGTGCGTTTGCCTGCCGACAGGGGTCGCCATGAGTGCCGTTCTGCAAGCCCATCCGATGCCGGAGCCCGAACTCGCGCTCGAGGCCGCCTTCGGCCGCCTGCTGGCCGGCTTCGAGTCCGAGCGCGACCCCAGCCATGCCGTGCGCACCGACCGCCTGCGCCGGCTCGAAGCGATGGTCACGCGGATGGCGCCGGCAATGGTCGACGCCATCTCGGCTGACTTCGGCCACCGGCCGGCGCAGGTGACGCAACTGGCCGACATCACGCCGGTGCTGCTGGCTGCCGGCCACGCGCGCAAGCGCTTGGCCGGCTGGATGAAGACCCGGCGCATGCCGACCAGCCTCGTGCATCGCCCGGGCTACAACCGGCTGCTGCGCCAGCCGCTGGGCGTGGTCGGCATCGTCAGCCCGTGGAACTTTCCCGGCCTGCTGGCGCTGACGCCGGTGATCGCCGCGCTGGCCGCGGGCAACCGGGTGATGGTCAAGCCGTCGGAGATCGGCCCGCGCTTTTCGGACCTGCTGCGCGAGCAGGTGGAGAAGAGCTTTTCGACCGACGAGATGGTGGTCGTGACCGGTGACGCGGCGCTCGGCCGCGCCTTCGTGTCGCTGCCCCTGCACCACCTGCTGTTCACCGGGTCGACCGCGGTCGGCCGACGCGCATTCCAGCCGGCCGTTGAACAGCAGCAGGCTGGCGATGGTGCCCGTCCTGGTGCGTGTGCCGCCGGTGC
>JANOJJ010000359.1:0-2710 GCA_031408155.1 Rubrivivax sp. | reverse complement strand
GCGCTGGTCGGCTCGTCGAACAGCATCGCGCGCGGCTGCATCGCCAGCGCCCGCGCGATCGCCACCCGCTGCTGCTGACCTCCGGAGAGCTGGCGCGGATAGGCGTCGCGCTTGGCCAGCAGTCCGACCCGGTCGAGCAGGTGCTCGGCGCGGGTGGTGGCCAGCGCTGCGTCCTCACCGAGCACGTGCAGCGGGCCCTCGATGACGTTGCGCAGCACCGTCATGTGCGGAAACAGGTTGAACTGCTGGAACACCATGCCCACCCGCTGGCGTTGCCGCGCGATGGCGGTCTCACCGAGCGCGCGCAGGTGGCCGTTGACACGCTCGTAGCCCTGCAGCACCCCTTCGACATAGATCGCCCCGGCATCGATGGGCTGCAACTGATGCACGCAGCGCACCAGGGTCGACTTGCCCGATCCGGAGGGTCCGATCAGGGCCAGCACTTCGCGCTCGGCCACTTCGAGGTCGATCCGGTCGAGGGCGAGGAAGGCACCGAAACGCTTGCTCACGCCGCGCAGCCGGATGGCGCAGCGCGGGGTGCTTGTCGAGGGCGCGGTGGAAGCGTACATTTCAATTCAGGAACAGTTTAAAGTGTGAACTATCAAGCCGTAACGGGCAAGCCGCCAGAGCGTCTTTTCGACCGGGGCTTACCCGCAGTCCGATGCGCCGACAATCGGCGCCACGGGGCCGGCACCGGCGCTGGCGAAGCGATGCAGGACAGACATGGCAGAACAGGATCCAGCGGGCGAATCGACGAAACGGCGCCTGAAGCTCGGCGCGTTGCAGCACAACATGGGCTACCTGACGCGGCTGGCGCGCAATGCCGTGCGCCAGAGCAGCGGCGACTTCGTCGGCGACCTCGGCTTCGCCACCGGGCAGATCACGCTGCTGGGGCTGATCGCCGCCAACGACGGCGTCAGCCAGAACGACCTGGCGCGCGCGCTGCTGATGCGCAAGTCGCAGGTCACCGGCCTGATCCAGGACCTGGTCGCGCGCGGCCTGGTGTCGCGGGTCGAGATGGGGCTGGACCGGCGCTTCAACGCACTGTCGCTGACCAAGACCGGTGCCCAGGCCTGGCGCCGCGCGCGCGAGCGCGTCAGCCGGCACAGCGACACCGTGCTGCAGGTGCTGGCCGAGGATGAACGGGTGGAACTCTCGCGCCTGCTGCGCAAGGTGATCGCGGCCAACGTGCCGGACGCCGACATCGAGTTCGAGTAGTTCAGATCGCCCCGTGCTCGGTGCGCCGGATGACCTCGTCCTGCATGTCCTTGCCCAGTTGCACGAAGTAGGCGCTGTAGCCGGCAACGCGCACGGCCAGGTCGCGGTGCCACTCGGGATGCTGCTGCGTGTCAAGCAAGGTGGAGCGTCTGCAGGGCCTGCGTGACCGCCGGCTGCGTCAGGTGCATGCACTCGGCCACCTTGCGCAGCGAGCCGAGCTCGTGCACGCGCTCGATGATCAACCGGTCGCGCAGGCGCAGATGTTCGAGCCTGGCGGACGATTCAGCAGACAGGGTCACCTCGCCTTGCGCGCCGCCGACTCGTAGGCCGGCGATTGCCCGCCCTGCTGCGTCCGGCTCTGGCTCAGCCGTGCAGCTGCTCGTACTTGGCCATCAGTTCTTCCGGCGTTTCCCGGAAGTCGGGGTTGGGCACGATGCAGTCGGCCGGGCAGACCAGCATGCACTGCGGCTCGTCCTCGGCACCGACGCATTCGGTGCACTTAAATGCGTCGATCAGGTAGATCGGGTCACCGACGCTGATGGCATCGTTGGGGCACACGCAGGAGGTGCAGTCGTCGTTGATCAGAAGGGCCATGGGGGATGCTCCGGATGAGATGGGGTCAAAGGCGGCGCGGATCAGGCGGCAGCCGTGGCTTCCAATGCTTGCAGCTTGCCTTGGCGGAAGGCACCCCACAGGGCCGCGCCGATGGCGCCGGCATAGATCGAGTCGACGTGCGACATGGCCTGCACGTTGACCTTCTCGTTGACCGTCTCTTCCTGGATCGCGGCGAGCAGGCCACTGTCGAGTGCGAGGCCGCCGGTCAGCAGCGCGGTGCCGGACTTGATGCCGGTGACCTTGATCAACTTGACGATGCGCGAGGCCATCGACAGGTGGATGCCCTTCAGGATGTCCGGCGTGGCGATGCCGCGGCTGACCATGTTGATGACGTCGGTCTCGGCCAGCACGGCGCAGATCGAGCTCACCTTTTCCGGCTCCTTCGAGCTTTGCGACAGCGGGCCGATCTCTTCGACCGCGACGCCCAGGTAGCGCGCGATGTTCTCCAGGAACTGGCCCGAGCCCGACGCACACTGGCTGGTCATCTTGTACGACAGCACCTTGCCGCGCGCGTCGACATAGATCGCTCGGCCGTTGAGGGCGCCGATGTCGACCACCGCGCGCGCGCTGGGTTCGAGGAAGACACCGCCGCGCGCGTGCGTGGTCATCGAATAGAAGTGGCCGGTGGCGAACTTGACGTTCTCGCCTTCACCGGTGGTGGCGATGTAGGCGATGTCGGACTCGGCCAGCTTGGCGTCTTCGAGCACGCCGTCAAAGCCCTGTCGGGCCAGCAGCATGGGGTCGCGGCTGCGGATACGCTCGCAGCGCTTGGCCTGCCACTGCGGCTTGCCCTCTTCGTCGTGGCGGAAGAGCACGGACTTGACGGCGCCCGAGCCGATGTCGATACCGATGGTGTGGATCATGTGGTTGCTCCTTC
>JANOJJ010000334.1:0-6465 GCA_031408155.1 Rubrivivax sp. | reverse complement strand
GCGAGGGCTTGTCCCATCGGGGTCTGGTCGGTTGCAGGCGGGAGCAAGCCTAGTCGTTTCGCGGCTGCGCGTCCACGATATGCCAGGTCTGGCGCATCAAGGGCTGCTTCCAGTATTCCTTGATCCAGGGCTGCACCGGGTCGAGCCGCTGGCCAATGGCTCGTTGACCGATCCGGGGTTGGCCGCGACCGGGTCGGCCCAGGCCAACTGCCGCTAGGCACGCGGTGCCGGCGCGAATACGGGCACCGGCGTGCCATCCTCGGCCGGCTGGAAGCGCAGTTGCACCGCCATGCCGATGCGCCAGGCGTCGGACGCCGCGCCCACCAGGTTGGTCAGCACCGTCGGACCTTCGTCCAGCGTGACGTAGGCCAGCGTGTACGGCGGGTCGACGCGCAGCATGGTCGAGTGTGAGTAGACCGTGCCACGGCCGCTGGCCGGCTTCCAGCTCAGGTGCGTGCTGAAGCAATGCGGGCACAGGGCACGCGGGTACCAGTGCGTGCGGCCGCAGTCGTCGCACCACGGCAGCACGAAGCGGCCTTCGCGTGCGGCGGCCACGAAGGCAGCGGTCTCGGCGGTGTTGCCCGGTGCAGGCAGGATGCGTTCGGCCATGGTGTGGTTCACTCCCGTTCCATGATCAGGGTCGCGCTGGCGTGGCGGCTGCCCAGGTTGCCGCCGGTGCCCTGCGCCAGCGCCAGGCTGCAGTTCTTCACCTGCACAGAGGGGTGAGCCTGGCCGCGCAACTGGCGCACGGCTTCGATGATCTTGGTGATGCCGCCGCGGTTGGCCGGGTGGTTGTTGCACAGGCCGCCGCCATCGGTGTTGAAAGGCAGCCGGCCGACGCCGCTGATCAGGTTGCCGTCGGCGACGAAGCGGCCGCCCTCGCCCTTGGCGCAGAAGCCCAGGTCCTCGATCTGCAACAGCACGGTGATGGTGAAGCTGTCGTAAATGCTGGCGTACTGGATGTCGGCTGGTGTGATGCCGGCCTGCGCAAAGGCCGTCGCGCCCGATATCGCCGCGCCGCTGGTCAACAGGTCGACCGCGCCCGCTGAGCCATGGCGCACCTACTCGCCGGCGCCGATCACATTGACCAGCGGTCGCTGCAGGCTGCGCGCAATCTCGGGCCGGGTGACGATCAGCGCGCCGCCACCATCGCTGACGACGCAGCAGTCCAGCCGGTGCAGCGGGTCGCTGATCAGCGGCGAGTCGAGCACGTCCTGCACCGTCACCACGTCACGCAGCATCGCATGCGGGTTGTGCTGCGCGTGGTGCGAGGCCGCGACCTTGATCCACGCCAGTTGTTCGCTGGTGGTGCCGTACTCGTGCATGTGGCGCTGGGCGACCATGCCGTAGCCGTTGACCGTGGTCAGGCCATAGGGCGCCTCCCATGGTGCCTCGGGCGTGCCGCTGCGCGTGCGCGGCGCCGTGCCGCTGGAGCCTTCGCTGCGCGGGCGGCCGGCCAGCGTGATCAGCGCGACGTTGCAGCGGCCGGCGGCGATGGCGTCGCGCGCATGGGCCACCAGCGCCAGGTAGGAGCAACCGCCGAGGTCGGTGCTTTCGCTGTGGCGCACCTTCAGGTTGAGGTAGTCGATCATCGACACCGGACCCATGCCCGGTGCGTCGCCAGCGCAGAAGTAGGCGTCGATGTCGTCCTTGCGCAGCCCGGCGTCGGCCAGCGCACCGGCGGCGCATTCGGCGTGCAGTTGGGCCACCGTCTTGTCGGGCGCCTTGCGCGTCGGGTGCTCGAAGGCACCCACGATGCAGGCGGTGGCGGCTCTGGTGCTCACGCGGTCTCCTCGAAATGCGGGTCGACGCGATCTTCGCACCGGCGCCGGCTCGAGTCTGTCGCTGCGGCTACACTGCGCGCCGGTCGGCAGTTCACCCAGGCGTTGCCGCGCGACGAGGTCGCGAGCTCAACCTGCCCTTGGTACCCAGGCTTGCCGTCACGGTCCTCATGCGTGCGTGCAGCCGGAAGTCGGCAACCACCGGCAGCCCCGACAGGGGCTTCCAACGCGTGCGCATCGATGATGCTGGCCCTGCCCTGGCCGGCCGGAGACTGACATGCCGCGAATACTGACGCCCCTGGTGGCGCCCGACCTTTCGTCCTTCGCTCGCGCGCTGGGCCGATCGCTGAAGGAACGCCACGCCGCCGCCGAGCCACCGCCCGGTCACGTGGAACTGCTCAACCTGATCGCCCGCGCCACCGGGCATCGCAACGTGCAGGCGCTGAAGGCTGCAGCCACCGCCGCGCCGCCGGTGCAGGCCAGCCTGCCAGCGCCGGCCGGCCTGAGCGGCAACGCACGCAAGGCGCTGCTGCTGTTCGACGCGCAGGGGAGGTTGGTGCGTTGGCCGAGCAAGTATTCGGTCCAGCAGCTGGTCATGTGGGTGCTGTGGACCCGCTTCGAAGCGCGCCGACCCTACACCGAGCCGGAAGTCAACGCGATCCTGAAACAGGCGCAGACCTTCGGCGACCACGTGACGCTGCGGCGCGAACTCATCGATCACCAACTGATGACGCGCCAGAGCGACTGCTCGGAGTACCGCAAGCTGCCGGCGCGGCCCGACGACGAAACTCGCGCCCTGCTGAAGGCCTGGCGGGCGCAGGTGCGCACGGCCGAGCGTCCGCCGCGCCAGCTGCGGCCCGATGCGCCCAAAGTGCGCCTGGCTCGGCGCTGACGCCGTGCGCACGCCGATTGCGGTGACACTTGCGGCTCAGACCACGCTGAATGTGCTGCCATGGCCGACGCCTCGCTCGATGTCACCCCTGCCGACAAACCCCGCCTGAGCTACCCGTTTGCCGCGCCACCGGTCACCGGTGAGCGGCTCGAGGTGGCGCCCGGCGTGCACTGGCTGCGCATGCCGCTGCCGTATGCGCTGAACCACATCAACCTGTGGACCATCGACGACGGCGCTGGCTACGCAATCGTCGACACCGGAACCCGCACCGACGACGTTGCGCAAGCCTGGCACGCGCTGTTCGCCGGAGCGCTGCGCGAGCAGCGACCCAGCCGCGTGATCGTCACCCACATGCACCCCGACCACGTCGGCATGGCCGGGTGGATCACGCGCAAGTTCGGTGTGCGGCTGTGGATGACGCGACTGGAATACCTGAGCTGCCGCGTGATGGCCGCCGACACCGGACGCGAAGCGCCAGGCGACGCCATCGCCTTTTACCGCCGCGCCGGCTGGGCCGATGCGGCGATCGAGACCTACCGGGTGCGCTTCGGCAACTTCGGCAAGCACATCCACGCCCTGCCCGAGAGCTACCACCGGCTCAGCGACGGCGACGAGCTGCGCATCGGCAACCACGGCTGGCGGATCATCATCGGCAGCGGCCATTCGCCCGAGCACGCCTGCCTGTACTGCCCCGAGTTGAAGCTGCTGATCTCGGGCGACCAGGTGCTGCCACGCATTTCGTCCAACGTTTCAGTCAACCCTATCGAGCCCGACGCCGACCCGCTGGGCGACTGGATGGCGTCGCTCGACAAGGTCAAGCGGCTGGTGCCCGACGACGTGCTGGTGCTGCCGTCGCACAACGAGGCCTTTCGCGGGCTGCACGCGCGGCTGGACGCGCTGAGCAGCGGGCAAAACCGGGCGCTGGACCGCCTGCGTCGCCGGCTGGCCGAACCGCGCCGTGCGATCGACGTGTTCGGCGCGCTGTTCGCCCGCCAGATCGCCGAAAGCGACGTCGGCCTGCTGGGCATGGCCACCGGCGAGAGCATCGCCTGTCTGAACTACCTGCTGCACCGCGGCGAGATCAGCGTCGACAGCGACGACGCGGGCGTGCGCTGGTATCGCTCGCCGGCGGCATGACGCCCAGGGGTTGTCCGCGCCAGGCCGCCCGCCTTGCCCCGGGCAGCTCGTCAGCACAGGAATCATCAGCATGCCGATGCAGGAGAGCTCATGAGCAGCATGCAAACGAACCCGCCCGTCGTGGTCGCCGGCGGCGGCATCGGCGGCCTGGCCGCGGCGCTGGCCCTGGTGCGTCAGGGCTTTGCGGTCAAGGTGCTCGAACAGTCGCCCGAGATCGGCGAGATCGGCGCCGGGATCCAGCTCGGGCCCAACGCCTTCCATGCCTTCGATGCGCTGGGTGTGGGCGACCGTACCCGCGCGCATGCGGTCTTCACCGACGACATGGTGATGCACGACGCGGTCGACGAAACCGAGGTCGGCAAGATCCCCACCGGCGAGGCCTTTCGTCAGCGTTTCGGCAACCCCTATGCGGTGATCCACCGCGTCGACGTGCACCGGTCGCTGCTGGAAGGCGCACGCGAGACCGGCCAGGTCGAATTCCTCACCTCGACGCGGATGGAACGGGTCGAACAGGACGACGCGGGCGTGACCGTGTTCGACCAGCGCGGCCAGGCTCATCGCGGACGGGCACTGATCGGCGCCGATGGCGTCAAGTCGGTGCTGCGCGCGCAGTATGTCAACGACCCGCCGCGCATCACCGGGCACGTGGTGTATCGCGCCGTCGTCGACAAGAAGGACTTCCCGCTTGACCTGCAGTGGAACGCGGCCAGCATCTGGGTCGGCCCCGACTGCCATCTGGTGCACTACCCGCTGCGCGGCGGCGAGCAATACAACGTGGTCGTCACCTTCCACAGTCGCCTGCACGAAGAGTGGGGCGTCACCGAAGGCAGCCTGCAAGAGGTGCAAAGCTACTTCCAGGACATCTGCCCGCGCGCGCGCCAGCTGATCGACCTACCCAGGAGCTGGAAGCGCTGGGCCACCGCCGACCGCGAGCCGATCGGCCAGTGGAGCTTCGGCCGCGCCACGCTGCTGGGCGACGCCGCCCACCCGACCACGCAGTACATGGCACAGGGTGCGTGCATGGCGCTGGAAGATGCAGTGACACTGGGCCAGGCACTGCGCGTCACCGGCAAGGATTTCGTCCAGGCCTTCGACCTGTACCAGCGATCGCGCGTGGCGCGCACCGCACGCATCGTGTTGTCGGGCCGCGAGATGGGCCGCATCTACCATGCCAAGGGAGTGGAGCGCCTGGTGCGCAACGAGCTCTGGCGCGGCCGCACGCCCGAGCGCTTCTACGACGCGCTGGAGTGGCTGTACGGCTGGAAGGTCGACAATTGCCTGGCCCGCTGAACGGAGTCCACGACATGCATGAACTCGGCCGCCTCGAAGACCTGCCGGCGGACTACCTGGCTGAGTTGCGCCAGCTCAACCTGGTGCCGCTGTGGCCCAGCCTGCGCGCGGTGTTGCCGCCGGGCCAACCGCGGCCCAACACCAAGCCGACCTGCTGGTCGTACCAGGCGCTGCGCCCGCTGCTGATGCGCGCCGGCGAGTTGACACCGATCGAGAAGGCCGAGCGCCGCGTGCTGGTGCTGGCCAACCCCGGCCACGGCCTGGACAACATGAAGGCCAGCGCCGCAATCTACCTTGGCATGCAGTTGTTGCTGCCCGGTGAATGGGCCCCCTCGCACCGCCACACGCCCAACGCAGTGCGCATGATCGTCGAGGGCGAAGGCGCCTACACCACGGTCGACGGCGAGAAATGCCCGATGAGCCGCGGCGACCTGATCCTCACGCCCACCGGGCTATGGCACGAACATGGCCACGACGGCAGCGAGCCGGTGGTCTGGCTCGATGTGCTCGACCTGCCGATCGTCTATTACCTCGAGGCCTCGTACGTCATCGGCGGCCAAGCGCAGGCCGTAACCCCCGGCCGCGGTGACCGTGCCTATGCGCGCGGCGGCATCGTGCCGACGCCGTTGTTCGAGCGCTCGGCCAAGGCCTACCCGATGCTGCGCTATCCCTGGGTCCAGGCGCGCGCCGCGCTGCTGGCCTTGGCCGACGACCAACCGCTGCTCGACGCGGTGCAGGTCAGCTACATCAACCCCGAGACCGGTGGCGCGGCCGAGAACATCCTCGGCTTCTACGCGCTGATGCTGCGCCCTGGCCAGACGTTGCGGCTGCCGGTGCGCTCGCCGGCCAGCGTGTTCCACCTGATCGAAGGTGGCGTCGACGCCTGCATCGACGACCAGACCTTCACGCTGGCCGCGGCCGACACCTGCTGCGCCCCGGGTTACAGCGCGGTGGCGCTGCGCAACCGGCTGGCCGGGCAGCCTGCGTTCATCTTCATCGCCGACGAGACGCCGCTGCACCAGAAGCTGGGCCTGCTCGAGACCCGCGGCTGAGCTCGTGCAGCGCGACCGCCGAGCCCTGCGCTCGATCAGAGCACGAGCACGGACAACAAGGCCACGCTGATCACGGCCATTGCAAAGGTGCCGAGCCAGCGCTCGACCCGTTTACCGGGTACCCACCAGGCTTCGTCGTGCTCGATCATCCGGCGCAAGGTTCGGGCATCGCGCGTGCTGAAACTGGTCGGGCTCATCGTCGGTCTCCCCGGCTGCGGGGGGCATCGGCTGATGCGCTACCTCCACGCCTGTCGGGCAGGCTAGGCCTGGCGACGAGTGCCCGCACGTGAATATGCACATCGTATGCGTGCGG